>CALAJG010000108.1 GCA_937923375.1 uncultured Leucothrix sp. | reverse complement strand
AAATCAATAAGCATCCAAAATTCCGTTTGGAAGGTAAAGATGTCTATGTGGAATTACCTATTGCTCCCTGGGAGTCTGCATTAGGAGCGAGTGTGACGGTTCCAACATTAGGTGGTAGTATAAAGCTGACTGTGCCTGAAGGTACTAAGTCGGGTAGTAAAATGAGGCTCAAAGGGAAAGGGTTGCCCGGCGCTTCAGCAGGCGATCAATATGTGATTCTTAAAGTTGTTGCGCCGCCTGTAACGACACAAGAGCAAAGGGCCTTCTATAAGAAAATGCAGGATCTGTTTGCGTGGGATCCGCGCCAGGCACTTTAGTAGATTGCTGAGAATTTTAGATGTAGTAGATTGAGTATTGGGATGAATGGTTTAATAAGAACTTGGATGAAGGGCTATAAGGTATTGACATCACTTGTCTTCACTTTCATGGTGCTATGTTCAAACGGTGTCGCTTTAGCAGCGCTACCTAGTTCTGTTAACGGTGTGGCGCTACCTTCATTGGCAGATATGTTGGAAAAAGTGATGCCAGCGGTTGTCGATATTGTTACAGAGGGGACGCTACCAGGCAACGCACAGGTGAGAAGCAATTACCTTACCCTTTTTGGCAGGGAGATGCCTGAGCGGGCTAAAGGCACGGGGTCTGGTATCATCATTGATAAAAATAATGGCTATATAGTTACCAATGCACATGTCATTTACGGCGCCCTAAAGATCAAAGTGAGGCTGGCTGATGGTCGTGAGTTCAGTGCAAAAGTAATCGGTACTGACACCGAAGCTGATGTAGGGGTGTTGCAAATCAAGCCTGAGGGTTTGAGCGCTATCTCGCTAGCCAATAGCAAAAAACTACGTGTTGGTGATTTTGTTGTGGCCATTGGGAACCCGTTTGGATTGGGTCAAACGGCGACCTCGGGAATAGTTAGCGCGCTGGGACGTTCAGGCTTGGGTATCGAGGCGTATGAAAATTTTATTCAGACGGATGCGCCAATCAACCCTGGGAATTCTGGGGGAGCACTGGTAAATCTTCGTGGCGAGCTAATTGGGATTAATACAGCCATTCTAGGGAGCCGCAGTGGTGGCAGTGTTGGTATTGGGTTTGCAATTCCTTCAGATATGGTTCGTAATATCAAAGACCAATTGATTCAGTATGGTGAGGTCACCCGCGGTCAACTTGGTGTTGAAATACAAAACCTTACGCCAGCCCTAGTCAAGAAACTAGGGCTCAAGAGTATGGAAGGCGCTTTGATTTCCCGGATTGTTATTAACTCGCCAGCGGATCAGGCGGGCTTACAAAGTGGCGATGTGATAGTCCAAGCCAATGGTAGTCGCGTCCGTAATAGCGCCAGCCTTAAAAATATCATTGGTAACTTGAGAATTGGTGCAACAGCACCTATAGAGTTTATTCGTAAAGACCGTTCTTTGATCACCGTTGCTGAGATTGATAAGGTTGACCCCAAAAATGGTTTTCGTTGACCACATCAAAAAAAACGGCAGTTGCCATAAAAAATCAAAATGAATTTCTTTGGTGACAAACGGTAATTTATGTAATACTATTTATTTGTAGTCGCAAGAAAGCTTCGTTCGAGTAAAACAAGGCGTTCAGGTTAGGTTAAGTTTTAGGAAACCTAACGACGCGATATCAGTTTTCCGCTGTACGGGAGAAGTAAGTTATAGATGCTTAAGCCCGGTATCTTTACTTTTCTTAGCGGAAGCAGGTTTGGTGTCCCCAATCCAGATCTGTTCTTTAGCCCATACAATGGACCCCCTGTTGTTTGGGCTTTTTTATGCCTGCTTATTCACCTATCTAAAAACTAATCTAATTTTTCACACCTCGGCGAACCATTCATCGAGCTGATTAGCCAAGTCGCTGACGCCAATTTTCTTCAATGATGAAAACGCTTGGGCGGAGGTTGGCAAATCATATTCCTTGAGTGCCTTGCGAGTTTCCAATAAGGTTTTTGTTATAGCTCCATGTTTTAACTTGTCAGATTTATTGAGGATAAGGTGCGTAGGCAATTGCCGCGATTCGGCCCAGCTCAACATGATGTGATCATACTCACGCATAGGGTGGCGAATATCCATAATTATCACCAATCCTGTCAGTGTCGTTCTTTCAGTCATATAGCTTTCAATAAACTGTTGCCATTCGAGCTTAAGTTTCTCTGGTACTTTTGCATAGCCGTAACCTGGAAGGTCTACCAGACGATTACCGTCGGGTAACTCAAAAAAGTTAATAAGCTGGGTGCGCCCCGGTGTTTTGCTGACTCGAGCTAGACCTTTCTGGTCGCAAAGGCAGTTTAAAGTACTTGATTTTCCAGAGTTTGACCTTCCAGCGAATGCGACTTCCTTGCCAAGTTCATCTGGTAAGGTCTTGCGCGTAGTAGAGCTTGTTAGGAAGCGGGCGTTTCGGTAGATCGAGCTCATGGAGATATCTCTTTTTAGCACGTGGGGTTTTGCAGATTATATTTAAACTATGTTATAAACTGCGCCTAGTTTATGATGCGCAGACTAAGTGTTAACGGGTCTGCCTAACTAAAGAATTTAAGCGCTACAGACTAGGCGGGCTTGCAGTGTATTGCAAGTTAGTTGAGTTGTTCAAACACGCATAAAGAAGAATTTATATTTGGATTGGAGCAAGTAATGAAAAAAACATTGGTTTTGGTTTTTGCTAGTCTGGCGATGATTGGATCTGCCGTTAGCTATGCTGAGGGAGACCCTGAAAAAGGCAAAGACCTCGCAGCGACGTGTGTAGCATGCCATGGAAGCGAGGGCGTTAGCACTAATCCTGAGTGGCCAAACTTAGCAGGACAGGGCGCAGGGTATCTGGCAAAGCAGCTTTATGAATTCAGAACAGAAAAACGCGTAAATGCCGTCATGAACGGTATGGCTAAAGCTATCGCGTCTGATGAAGATGTGGAGCACATAGCAGCCTACTATGCTTCACTTCCCGCCGCTACGGGTACTGCCGATGAAGATATGGTCGAAGAGGGCACTCTTCTGTACAAGGGAGGAAAAACATCAACAAAAATTCCTGCGTGCGCATCATGTCATGGTCCTACCGGTTCAGGCGTAGAATCAGCGAAATTTCCTAAGCTTGCTGGTCAGCATAGTCAGTATATTGCTTCACAACTTAAAGCTTTCCGATCTGGTGAGCGTGCAAATGATCCTAATCAGATGATGCGTGACGCGGCTAAGCGAATGTCGGATTCGGACATTGAAAAAGTTGCAGGCTACATAGCAGGACTTCAGGATTAAAACGAACGTTTAGCATTTCAAACAGCGATCTTTAAATCTATAAAGGTCGCTGAGCCTACCTTTTTGTTTTTTGCTGCATCCAAAGAAAGAACTTTGAGGTATGATAATAGTCAATAAAAATTAAGTTCATACAGGGAAATACTAATGAATAAACATCTAACTCTTCTCGGATCAGCCGTCGTATTGAGCGCGCTTGGTTTAACTGCTTGCGATTCAGCTACAGCCACAAATGAAAAGAAAGCTGCTGAGGCTGCTGCACCTGTAGCGGTTGAAAAAGTTGCTGCCAAGGTTGCAGAAGCACCTAAAGCGGTCGCTAAAGCAGTTGTTGAGGCAGCGCCAAAGGCCGAGTCAACTAATTCTGAAGCTGCCACCGAAGTGGCTGCTACAACAGAAACGGCAGCGCCAAAGGTTGAGCCAGTAGCGGCAGCTGCCGTTGAGACAGCACTAAAAAAGGAGCCAGAATTTAAAGAAGGTCAACATTACTTTGAAATATTTCCTGCAATGCAGACAGACGCTGTTGGCGGAAAAGTAGAAGTTGTTGAATTGCTTTGGCTAGGTTGCCCACATTGTTTTTCTCTTGAACCAACGATTAAAGAATATAAGAAAAATCTACCTGACTACATCGACTTTAAGCAAATTCCTGCAATGCTAAACCCACGTTGGGTAGCTGATGCACGCACCTTCTTTATTGCTGAAATCCTCGATCCTAAAGGAAAAATGAAATTAGTGGATAAGGTATTCCATGCGATACACGTTCAAAAACGTGCACGTATGGCTGCGCCTGACGTTGTTAAACGCTTTATGTTGCAGCAGGGTATAACTGAAGATCAGTTTGAAAATGCAGCAAACTCAATGGTGCTTCAGGCTAAGCTGAACCGCGCAAGGCAAGTTAGTGCTGATTCTCAGGCGCAGTCTGTCCCTACTTTGATCGTGAATGGAAAATATCGGACTAGCCCTTATGCTGCCGGTAGTGAGAAAAAAGTGATTGAAGTGATTAACATGCTGACAAAGCGTGAATTTGAGAAATAAGCATTGATGCGTCAGTTAAGTTTATTAGACAAATTGCTGACCGAAGTTGATCAGTCGTTGCGCACGGTTTACGTCGGCGCACCGGCTTCAGCGCGCTCAGAAACACCTGAGAATCTTACTCAAAAAGCTGACCTTTCTGAAACGGAAAGAAAACAAGCAGCAAGCCTCATGCGCGTTAACCATGCCGGTGAGATAGCTGCACAGGGCTTGTATCGTGGTCAGGCAATGAATGCTAAGAATCCTGAAATAAAGCGTCAAATGGCCGAGTCCGCTGCGGAAGAGAATGATCACTTAAACTGGTGTGAAGCCAGGTTAATAGCGCTGGATTCTCACAAAAGCTACCTTAGCCCACTCTGGTATTGGGGCTCATTTAGCATTGGTGCAGTTGCTGGAGCTGCCGGAGATCACTGGAGCCTGGGTTTTGTAAAAGAAACAGAAGATCAAGTAGGAAAGCATATCAGTCGTCATCTTGAAAAACTTCCAGAGGCTGATACCGTGAGTCGAGATGTGCTACTACAGATGAAGGCTGATGAACAGCATCATGCTGAAGTGGCGCAAGCCGCGGGCGCAGTAAAACTACCATTTCCTATTCGAAAGGTACTAATGCCTTTGACTTCAAAAGTCATGACCGGACTCTCTGCAAAAATCTAGCTACTACACAATAGTGTTCACTGCCAATCGATAATTCTCATAGCATGTGCTAGCTTTAGTCTTCATTTGCTTTCCTAATAATTCCGTGTTCTTTCTCATCAATCTCTTGTAGGCTTGTCCGCACGTGAAATACGTGTGAGGTAGCTGCCTTAAAGGCCCACTGTGGTTGACGACTGAGAATGGCATTGTAAATTTGGCGATGATGCTTATCAATCTGTTGTTTTATGTTATTACGGTGGCTTAGGTTGCTGAGGGTGACTTGAACAGATTGAAGTGTTAGCCCTTTCAAGCTATTCAAAACATGAATTAACACGGGGTTGTGTGAAGCCTCGGCGATAGCACGATGAAAGTCATGATCCAGCTTAGCATTGACCAATGCATCTGATTCTTCCAGAGCCTCCATAGCTTTAGTTATTCGATAAAAATCCTGCTGTGTACCGCGCTCTGCAGCGAGTTTAGCTGCCTGGCCCTCAAGCTGTTCTCTGACTTCTAGCAGGTCATAGAGGGTTCTTGAGTGACCCTGAAAGAGATGCATCAACACACTTTCATCTGCCACCACCGGAAGAATATCTGAAACGAACGACCCCTTGCCGTGATGGGTTTCAATAATGCCTCGACCATGCAGCTCCTTAAGTGCTTCGCGCACCAGCGAGCGTGAGACGCCAAGCTTTTGTGTAAGTTGCCTTTCTGAGGGAATCTTCTGTCCCGGCTTATAATCACCGTCAAGAATAAGTTGCTCTAAACGATGAGCAATGCCACGAGAAATAGGGGTGGGTTGTTCGAACATAGATATATTGTACTGGTACGACCAGTTACAAACAATAATATCCCAAGTAAACACAATCTCATCAGGACCGATTATTTATCTGGGTAATACTGGCGGTGCACTGAAACACCACGAAACAAACTGGTCATACCAGTTGAAACAGTTTTGGACGAGAGAATGGGATATCGGTAAATTACACCCAATTAGGCGTATGGCTTGCTGGTTATAGCAAATAAACCCTAAATAACTAAATCTATTAATTTTAAATCAGCCAGGATTTTCAGGGAGTTACTATGTTGACTATAAAGCGTCTAGACCAGCAGGACTGTAAAGTATTAATTGAGGGGGCTCGCGACAAGGCAACGGAAATTGGCATTCCAATGTGCATTGCGATTACCGATGAGTCCGGAAACTTACTCGCTTTTGAAAGAATGGATGGCGGCAAAGTGACTAGTATTACGATTGCCATTGATAAGTCTTTCACTGCATCCGCAGCTAAAAAGGCAACCCATGACTACAATGCGGTCAATGTGCCGGGTAATCTAGTCTTTGGTATTCATACCGAGGTAGGCGGGCGTTTGTCTTCTGTCGGCGGTGGAATCCCGGTCATAGTGGACGGTGAAGTAGTAGGCGGTATTGGCTTGAGCTCTGGCACACCTGCGCAAGACATGGAATGTGCTCAAGCGGGTATCGATCTATTCATGAAACACAACAGTTAAGATTTAAAATAAGTAAAAATGGAGAGTCTATCTATGTCTCAAAATAGCAAAATCGAAAAACAACAGCTCGCCAAGCTGTTCAGGGAGTTTATCAACCCCGACGATGTCATCAGCGATGATGAAACGCTAAAGCCTTATGAGTGCGATGGGCTCTCCATGTATACGGAAATGCCAATGCTTGTGGTGCTGCCACAAACCGTTGAGCAAGTTCAGCAGGTCATGAAGGTCTGCTATGAGCATGAAATTCCCGTGGTTGCGCGTGGTGCAGGGACGAGTCTTTGTGCGGGAGCGATGCCACATAAAGACGGCGTGATTCTTTCACTGGCTAAGTTTGCAGAAATTTTGGATATTGACCCGTTAGCACGAACGGCGAGGGTACAGCCGGGTGTGCGTAACCTTGCAATCAGCGAAGCCGCTGCTGATTACGGTCTCTATTACGGGCCTGATCCTTCTTCGCAAATTGCCTGCACCATCGGTGGAAACGTTGCCGAGAACTCAGGTGGCGTACACTGTCTAAAGTACGGCTTAACTGTCCACAATATTTTGCAAGTAGAGATGATCACGGTTGAAGGTGATTTAATTACGCTTGGTAGCGAAGGCTTTGATAGCAGCGGAATGGATTTGTTAGCGCTAGTAACAGGCTCAGAAGGTTTGTTAGGTGTTGTAACGGAAATCACGGTTAAGTTGCTGCCAACACCTGAAAAAGCGCAGGTGGTGATGGTTGGATTTGATAATGTGCAAGCTGCAGGGGATGCCGTCGGTGCGATCATTGCTGAGGGTATCATTCCAGCAGGTTTAGAAATGATGGACAGTTTTGCCATCGCTGCTGCGGAGGACTTTGTGAGAGCAGGCTACCCGGTTGAAGCTAAAGCGCTATTGCTCTGTGAGCTT
>CALAJG010000107.1 GCA_937923375.1 uncultured Leucothrix sp. | reverse complement strand
GTGAGGGAGACTACTTGGTGATGAAGTTAGGCTAAACTTAATACCAAACCAATCGACAAATACCACCGTAAACTCTAAGATAAACTATAAGACTTGAGCCGAGGAATTAAGATGCGAGCGCTAAAAGAACAAAGCACCAGAGAAGAGTATCTTGCACTTGATGATGCCTCCACGGAAAAGCATCAATTTTTAGATGGTGAAATCTTTGCTATGTCTGGCGGCAGCTTCAACCACGCTCGTATCGGAACCAATGCCACCTTCCAACTGCAGGCCCGACTAGCAAGCTCTCCTTGCGAAACCATGAATAGCGACATGCGGGTCACGACACCCTCTGGACTCAACACCTACCCAGATGCTTCGGTTTACTGCGGTGATCCGGATCTGACGGATAACAACCACACCTTACTAAATCCAGTGCTCATCGTTGAAGTGCTTTCACCCAGCACGCGCAACTTCGACCAAGGCGACAAGTTTACCCATTACCGCTCGATTCCCGATTTGCAGGACTACTTACTGATTGAATCGGAGTCCATTCATATCGCCCACTACCAACGGCAAGGCGAGCATGAATGGTTACTTCGCGAATTTCAGTCTCTTGAAGATGTGCTAGACCTCACCTCAATTCAGCAGCAAGTTCCTGTCGCCGACTTTTACAATAACATTAAATTTGACTAGCCACGCCCCACATAAGGCATCTTCGTCGCCATTACCGTCATAAACTGAACATTTGCATCCAGCGGCAAGTCCGCCATATGCAACACCGAATTCGCAATGTGCTTAACATCCATCGTCGGCTCCGGCTTAATTGACCCATCCGCCTGCGGCATCCCTACTTCCATACTTTCAGTCATCTCCGTCCCCGCATTACCAATATCAATCTGGCCACAAGCAATATTAAACGGGCGCCCATCCAGCGATAGCGTTCGGGTCAAGCCGGTAATCGCGTGCTTGGTGCAGGTGTAAGGCACTGAACCCGGACGCGGCATATACGCTGAAATCGAACCATTATTAATAATCCGGCCGCCCTGTGGCTGCTGCTTGCGCATGATGGCAAATGCCTGACGAGCGCATAAAAACGAACCGGTTAGGTTAACACTGACGACAGAGAGCCAGTCTTCGACCGCAATCTCATCAATCGTCTGACCAAACAGGGAAATACCGGCATTATTGAACAACATGTCGAGCTGCCCCCACTGCTCATAGACCTGATTGAAACTTGCTTCGACTGACTCAGGGTTAGCAACATCACACGGTAAAACCATTGCGTTCTCATAGCCCTCAGCAGTTTCTTCCAAAGGCTCTTTACGACGACCAATCAGGGCAACATGATAATCGTTTTCCAGTAGAGTGTGCGCCGTTGCGCGCCCGATTCCTGCGCCTGCGCCGGTGATAATAGCTGTTTTCATGAGGGGTTCCTTGTAAATACTTAGATACAAGTTTATACCAGAGATGCTACTAGGGGGTATAGCACTTAGCAGAATGGAGAATCATTTGGGGTTGTCGCTGAAACTCAATCTCCCAGCCTAGCTTGAAGACTAAACGCTTGCTGCGCAAGGTTCCAGCTCAGTTTCCAAACTGGCAACGGCATCAAACTGCACCTGTCTACGCCCATTACGTTTTGCCTGATACAACAAAACATCGGCTCTATTGATAATGTTTTCCAGCACTTTGTCACCCGTATTAGAATGAGCCAAGCCAATACTTACACCGACATCTAGTGTGCTTCCCCCAAATGGCACCGTTATCATGGTCAGATTTTTTCTGCAGTTATTAACTAATTTGACAAATTTTTCTTCGTTTACTGAGTCGAACAAGATAGTGAACTCTTCACCGCCAAACCGCGCAACCAAGTCAGCTCCTCTAACCTGAGATTTTAGTTTCCCAGCAACCTCTTTCAACACTAGATCTCCTGTATCGTGCCCATAAGTATCGTTAATCGCTTTGAAATGATCGATGTCGAGTAAAGCTAGGGCAAATGGTTTTTCTACTTTTTAAAATCCTGCAAACACTCTGTTGCTTTATTTATAAATGAGCGACGATTTAGCAGGCCTGTCAAGAAGTCTGTATTTGCCAACGTTTGATTCTTTTTGGCCTTGTCTAAAATGCGAATATGGGAAGCTAGCCATCCCGCCATACATTCCATAATCAAGCACTGCTCTTCGTTGTAAAAGCTTTCAACACCATGAGCAACATTTAAGGTGCCAAAACACTGGTTACCATTGATCATCGGAGCATTCAGACAGCTTTTTAACCCTGCCTTGTACAACATTTGCCCGTCAAGCGTAGGACTATTTTCCATATCATCGCATCGCACTACCGCTCTGTCAGTAAAACAACCACCCACAATCGTCCCTTTAATCGGAATCGCTGTGTGTAGAGGAATCGCCTGTTCTCCCTGTAGTGAGTAAATTTTTAAATGCTCCGGATCGACTGGATCCGCAAGCGTAATGCTCGCCCGGTCTGCATCTACGATTGAAGGTAACCAATAAGCCGTGATGTCCAATACTTCCTGAACAGTATTGGCTTTCGCCATTGCTTTAATAAAATCAACAGGAAATTTAACAGTTACAGTGGATACATTCTGCCTCTTCTTGTCCATTACAACGTACCAAATTGAGTTTAACCTGCCAAAAATTTTAGAGTAATTGAGAGTACCTTGCGTTGAAATCAGATAAATGGGTAAAGTTAATACAGCTAGTGAAATAACAGGGATTTATCTAGGATTGTCTCAGCACATAGTATTGAATGTAATCCAAATATGACATTGAACCCGAACGAGGTAATCCATGGCCTGTGATCCGCTCTACAACATTCTTTTCGAGCCGCTTCAGATCGGCCCCGTTACAACCAAAAATCGCTTTTTCCAAGTGCCGCATTGCACTGGCATGGGCTGGCTACGTCCACGTACACTTGCCGCAATGCGTGAGGTGAAAGCTGAGGGCGGCTGGGGCGTAGTGTGTACCGAGTACAATTCTATTCATCCAAGCTCTGATGACTTGCCTTACGCGTCGGCTTCTTTATGGGATGACAGCGATGTGCGTGCACACGCTTTAATGACGGAAAAAGTGCATGCTCACGGTGCTTTAGCGGGTGCGGAACTATGGCATGGCGGTGCTCGAAATATCAATTTATATAGCCGTTTGCCGCCGATGGATCTGGATAATTTACCCAATATGGCAGGCATGCCTTACCAGACTAAAGCGATGGATAAAACGGATATCCGCAACCTACGTCGCTGGCACAAAAAGGCGGCGCTACGGGCTAAAGAAGCGGAATTCGACATCGTTTACGTCTACGCCACGCATGATTATCTGTTGTCACATTTCCTCGACCCCAAAACCAATACACGCACCGATGAGTATGGTGGTTCGCTAGAAAATCGCGTCCGTTTGATCCGCGAGCTCATCGAAGAAGCCAAAGAAGCGGTGGGTGATCGTTGTGCAGTGGCTGTACGTTTTTCAGCGGATGAAACCATCGGGAAAGATGGCGTGCCAATCCACGGTGAGCGTCGCGAGATGTTTGAACTACTCGCCGAATTACCGGATTTGTGGGACATCAATATCGCAGACTATTCTTATGAAATGGGCGGTTCGCGTTTTGCCAAAGAAGCTGCGCTCGAACCTTATATGGAGTTTGTAAAATCAGCAACCACTAAGCCGGTTGTGACTGTCGGGCGTTTCACTTCTCCTGACACTATGGTCAGCCAATTGCGCAGAGGTGTGACCGACTTAATTGGTGCAGCTCGTCCCTCCATTGCCGATCCGTTTTTACCGAACAAGATTGAACAAGGTGATTTCAACAGCATCCGCGAATGCATCGGCTGCAATATCTGTTACGCCGGTGACAGCCTAAGCGTGCCGATTCGCTGTACCCAAAACCCAACCATGGGAGAAGAATGGCGAAAAGATTGGCATCCTGAACGTGTGAATAAGAAAAGCTCTGATGCGAATGTACTAATTATTGGGGCAGGACCTGCTGGTTTGGAAGCTGCGCTAACGCTCGGCAAACGAGGCTATGATGTGATACTAGCCGAAGCCTCAGTCCTACTGGGTGGAAGGGTAACTCGTGAGGCTGCTTTGCCAGGAATGAGTGAATACATCCGCGTAAGAGATCACCGTGAACAGCAGCTTTTGCAAATGCCAAATGTCGATATCTTGCTAGATAATCAGCTAACGGCAGAGGATGTGATGGCTTCTGAAGCAGATCATGTCGTAATGGCAACCGGCGCAAGCTGGCGAAGTGATCGTTTTGATGGGAATAAATATGCCTCCGTTTGTGCAGGCGGCACAAGTAACGAGAGTAGCCTAGAAATTCTCACTCCCGACGACA
>CALAJG010000106.1 GCA_937923375.1 uncultured Leucothrix sp. | reverse complement strand
ATGTTCACTTTGACTTCGTTTTCTAAGCCATATTTTTTCAAGAAGCCATACACTGTAGCGACATCGAAATCATACTGATGCTTAGTGGGCTCCTGTGGCTTCGGCTCAATTAAAATTGCGCCTTCAAAACCGATTTTATGTTTATGCTCAACCACCAGATTCAAGAAACGCCCCATATGATCAAGCTCGCGTTTAGTATCCGTATTGAGTAAGGTCTCATAGCCTTCACGGCCTCCCCACAGCACGTAGTTTTGACCATTTAGTTGATTCGTTGCATCCAGAGCATTTTTAACCTGCGCAGCACTGTAAGCGAAGACGTCAGGGTCTGGGTTAGTCGCAGCGCCCGCCATGAAGCGTTTATTGGTGAAGATATTAGCGGTACCCCACAACAAACCGATACCTGTTTCTTCTATCTTTCGCTCAAACACATCTACAATGGCTTGCACATTGCGATTTGACTCCGCTAGCGTTGCCCCTTCGGGCGCAATGTCACGGTCATGAAATGCAAAATAAGGCACACCCAGCAAACTAAACATTTCAAAAGCGACTTCCGCTTTTAAACGAGCGGCAGCCATGCCAACGACCTCATCGCCAATCCAAGGCCGATCCATTGTGCTTTGGCCGAAAGGGTCTACTCCATCCCAGCAAAAGGTATGCCAGTAACACACAGCGAATCGCAGGTGCTCTTGCATAGTTTTTCCCATTACGACCCGATTCGCATCGTAATAACGATAGGCTAATGGGTTGGTGGAATCCGGACCTTCAAACTTGACGGGCTCAATGCTCCCGAAAAAATCACTCATGACTGCATAACCTCTTTGATTGCAGGATAAAGCGCTTTGTAACGAGCGTATCCTTGCTGATATTGCTCCTTAAGCGATGGTATCGGTTCGATGACGCGATCAACTTCAGGGGCATGACAAATTTCTTGTGGATCTAACCTTTCTGCCGCACATAAACCTAAACGTGCCGCGCCAAACGCTGCTCCCTGCTCTCCCCCTTTTGGAATTAACAAAGGTCGCTCAATAATAGATGCGATAATCTTTAACCAGATCTCAGATTGAGAGCCTCCTCCAACAGCGAAGGCGCTTTCAAAATCTGTACCTGCTTGTTTCAATGCGGCCTGATTATCTTTGAAGGCATAGGCAACACCTTCCAAAACTGTTTGGGTCATTTCATTCACACCGTGTGAATGAGTTAAGCCTGCAAACATGCCTCTGGCACTTGCATCATTGTGCGGCGTTCTTTCACCACCCAAGTAAGGAAGGAACGTTGCGGTTGATGCGTTAGTGGGGGTATCACCCAATGAAGACGTTAACTCAGCAGCTGACTTCCCCGTGATTCCTGAAAGCCACTGCAGGCTATCGGTAGCACTTAAAATAACGCCCATTTGATGCCAGGTATTGGGCACAGCATGACCAAATGCATGGACTGCGCTCTCAGTATTGGGTGAAAACTCATCATTACAAACGAAAAGAACGCCTGAAGTACCCAACGATAGGAAGGCCTGTCCAGCGGTTACCGTTCCCATCCCACAGGCTGCTGCTGCATTGTCTCCAGCACCTCCAGCCACTTCAACAGGCTGGATGATTCCCCATTTCTGTTGTAAGTCTGGGCGTAGCCTAGCTGATGACTGACTGCCTTCTACTAACCTTGGCATATGGGACTGATTAAGGCCTGTTGCAGCTAATAGCTCGTCTGACCAAGTGCGTGTTGCCACGTTTAACCAAAGGGTGCCTGACGCATCTGACATCTCGGATACGTATTCACCTGCTAGGCGAAACCGTAAATAATCTTTTGGAAGTAGCACCTTGGCAATCTTGTCGAATATTTCAGGCCTATTTTCTTTAATCCACACTATTTTCGGCGCCGTAAAACCGGGCATAGCAATGTTGCCCGATAATTCACGGCTATTTTTGCAATTAGCTTCTAGCGTTTTACATTGCGCTTCTGAGCGTGAGTCATTCCACAATATAGCGGGATAAAGTACGTTATCGTCTTTATCTAGTAAGGTTGCACCATGCATTTGTCCCGACAAGCCAATCCCTTTGACTTGGCTCATCGCTTGACCATTATCTGCGTTTAGCTGGTCTAACGTTTTGCACGTTGCCTGCCACCAACTTTCTGGATCTTGCTCTGACCAACCCTCATGAGGACGTTGCACGGTCAAACCTGCACTAGCACTGGCGAGCACACGCTGATCAGCATCCATTAAAATGGTCTTTACTGACGATGTTCCGAGATCAATACCCAGATACATGATTTACGTACCTCATCATAATTTAAAATTAGAGGCCTAACGCTTCAACCTCTGTCAAACATCACTTATTCCCGAAGACTTCAATCAATAAGATTATCTCGCAAGAATATATCAATCTTTATTCGCTCCTGACTTTCTTCAAAAGCACTGCTATCTGCGTAAGCTCTGACCAATCTTATGGCGCTCCGAACTTGATGTGGCGGGTCTTGGTTTATCACTGCATCAAAGGTTCCATCTCTCAAAGCTTCACGAGAATCATCCGTTAAATCGTGAGCAACCACACAAACTTCATCTTGTTTGTTATGAGCTTTTAAGGCGCTGATTAAACCGCGTCTCGCGGCACCCACATTGTAAATACCAATTAAATCCGGATGACTTTGTAATAATTCTTCAACAAGGGTCTGTGTGATTTTATTGTCATCTAAACCCTCACAAACCGGTAGTACTTCTATTCCCTGGTATTCTGAATTGATAACCTGTTCAAAACCAAACCGCCTATCTACATGATCTCGAAGCAACATCGAACCC
>CALAJG010000105.1 GCA_937923375.1 uncultured Leucothrix sp. | reverse complement strand
CTATCAAACGTAGTTTCACCGGCACGCCATGAACCTACCAAGCGACTTTTCTCGATAGCATTTGAGGTGGTTTCAGTCGTTGTCGGCACCGATCGCACGACCATATCTTTATCATTAATCTTGAGGACGATAAAACGTCCTTGAACTAATCTATTGCGTCGCTCAGCTGACTCATTCGCGCCGGATGACAAGCGGTACTCGGTATTGACTATGTTCCCCTGAACAGTAAACGTCCCGTTCACTGCGTAATGTCGATCTGTCGGATGCAGCACAGTGGTACCAAATCGATTAGGCAGCTGAAAACTCA
Organism: uncultured Leucothrix sp.; assembly: GCA_937923375.1. GTDB lineage: Bacteria > Pseudomonadota > Gammaproteobacteria > Thiotrichales > Thiotrichaceae > Leucothrix. The sequence goes on along the minus strand of CALAJG010000105.1, from coordinate 3,841 downwards.
TTCTAGAGTAAAAACGCCGAAGCCCACTGGGTTTCTCTCGACTCCACTGTTGATCATTATTGCTTAAATTGGTGTTGAGCCACCACTCACCGGCCAACTGTGCGGGGTCAAAGCCACTGGGATTTTTTGGTTTTTCTTTAACCGGAATATTTTCGGCACAGGCCGAAAGTAGCAGGGTAAGCGCGAATACTGCGAGCGTTTTGAAAATATGCATGGCGAGCCTTTGTTTTGTAATAATGATTATTTTTTATACCAATAATCTTATTGTACAGCGTTAGGCTCTGTTGTAAAAGTTCAGGGCGTTTTGAAACAGGAGTACTCCGATTAACCATCGGTCGCTATTTTGGGCTTAGCCTTATATTGAGATTTTTTCGGCAACACCCAACGCACTCCGCCTTTAGGGTTTTCAACATCACCAAAATATCGTGGAATAATGTGGATATGCAGATGAAATACGCTCTGCCCTGCCGCTAACTCGTTGTTACAACCGATATTAAATCCGTCCGGCGAATGCAGTTCTTCTACGTACTGCTTGCCGCGCAGAATTAACTCGCGGAACTCTCTATTCTCATCTTCGGTACATTCAAAATAGGTTTTGATGTGACGCTTGGGAATCACCAGACAATGACCGGGACTAACAGGATAGGTGTCGGTCACCAACATGGCATGCTCTGTTTCAGCAATGGTCTCTTTGGATCGGGGCTTACAAAACAAACAAGGGTTATTCGGGTCAAAGGCCTTCTTAGCGGTCATTTAGCGGTTCTCTTTTTCTAATTAGCAGTGCGTTACAGCAAGCCGACGTGCTTAGATTCATCATCTGTCATCACGCGCTCCTGAATCACGCGCCAAACACCGTCATCTTCTAACTCGATGAGCACCTCAACACCCTGCGTTTTCTTGCTGCCATCATTGACTTGAATGATTTCAAGGGTTTTAAACATGACTTGCGTGTCGTTATGAGCAGATAGATTCAAACCATCATAGCTCACGCTTTCGAGCACGCCATCCTTAAAGTCTTTCTCAGAGGCGCCAGCCCAATCTTTGTAACTGATGCTTTCGAACCCGGGCACCCCCGTTACCCGCACCTTTTTTGAGATGAGATTGAAATGTGCATCAAAATCTCTCGCGGTTGCCGTTTTCGCAGACGCATCCATCCACGCCTGAGCGATCTGCGCAGGAGATTTTTTAAACTCTATCGGGTGCATTGTTTTAACATCTGCCATCGGGTTGACCTGATTAAATTTAAGAGAAGCTGGAGTATAGCAATTGCGGGCGCGTTGGTATTTATTTTGACTGAACGAATCTATTGAGCAATCTCCCATCGGTGATAGCAAGGCCGATGGCAATCAATGCAAATCCAATCCACGCCTCAACGCCCATTTTTTCGCCAAGAAACGTCGAACTTAAACCCACTGCCACTGGGGGAATCAACAAAGCAACCAACATAAGGTTGGCGGAACCTGCACGGGCCAGAATTTTAAAATATAGCAGATAAGCAAACGCCGTAGAGAAAATTGCAACGGCTAACAAAGCTGCCCAAACACTCGTCGATAATGAGAATACCGGGATACCTTCTGAGAAAATTGCGACCGGAATCATCAGTACTGTGCCGCCGACCAACATCCCAAAAGCGTTCATGATAGGCGGATAGCCACCGAGATATCGCTTACCCCAAACACCGGCAAAGGAATACGACAAGGCGGCTCCCAAGATGGCAAGCTGAGCCAAATTCCTGATATCAAAATTAGTCAGGGCATCTAGCCCCATGATGGCCGCAACGCCTAATAGACCAAACAATGCGCCAATGATTTTACGCGGCGTCATCGGCTCATCCACCAATAAAAATCCCGCAACGACGGCACCAAAAACCGCCGTCGTGCCGTTTAAAATAGACGCCAAGCCACTTTCAATCGTGACCTGCCCCCAAAATATCAGTGAAAAGGGAATAGCATTGTTTAATGCGCCCATCACCAGATAGCACAGCCAAGCATTGATTGAACGAGGGATTTGGATACCTTGCCACCAGACGATGAACAGTAGGGCAAGGGTCGCCCAGAACACGCGATGCAGCGCTATGGTAAATGGCCCGACCTCCCTAAGAGCTATTTCTGCAAAGAAAAACGAGCCTCCCCAGACAGTTGCTAAGCACAACAGTAATAAGCCGGATTTCAAATCAATCGTGGGTGCTTGCGGTGTCATCGTTGTGTGCCATTAGTTTGCAATGAACGCAATCTAGCGAGATTTCTTTGAATAAACCATCTGTTTCCTGCTACTGCCCAAGAAAAAGCGGTTGCAGCAGAAAACGGATGGAAACATCATTGGAAATAGCGTTTCATAGAGATCATCATGTTTTGAAGTGAGGTGTAATATGGCAACGTTATCTGAGCAAGCAATGTCTGAACAAGCAATGCAAGAGGCTATTGCATCGGGCGATAAGTCGTCGCGTACCCAACAGCTCATCAAAGTAGCACGTCATATCGAAGAATATTTCGAAGAGAAGCTGACCTTAAACGACTTGTCTGACGTAGTTGGGCTATCAGCGTCAAGATTACAACGAGTTTTTAAAGAGGCCTTTGGCGTCTCTCCCAAAGCCTATCAAGATGCCATCCGCATGGGCCGTTTTAAGCAGTCGCTTAAAGATGGCGATGGCGTGACAGACGCGATTTTCGCCTCGGGATATGGCTCGGTCAGCCGCGTCTATGGTGAGGCAACGCGTAACATTGGAATGACGCCTAAAGCTTATCGGGCAGGAGGTGCTGGTGAAATCATCACCTACGCTTGTCGCCAGACGGCCCTCGGACTCATCATGATGGCGGTGACCGCGAGAGGGGTTTGTTTTGTGCAGTTTGGTGACGATGAAGCGTCACTGCTTAGCCAATTGCAAATAGAGTTTCCTAAGGCTGAGTTAAGCGCTTCCGCTGATCAAAATGCGCCTGAACTTGACGATTGGATGCAGGCGCTGGATCAACACATTAGTCAGGGAGCGGTAAGGCCTGATTTGCCGCTGGACATGCGCGGCACGGCCTTTCAAATGAAGGTTTGGCAGTTTTTATTGAGCGTTCGTGAAGGCGATGTGATCAGCTATGGCGAGCTAGCCGATAGTATTGAGAAACCCAAAGCCTTTCGGGCGGCAGCATCAGCCTGTGGTTCTAATCGGATTGGTATCCTCATTCCGTGCCATCGAGTGATAAGAGGTGACGGCAGTCTAGGTGGATACCGGTGGGGCCTGGAACGTAAACGGGCACTTCTCGATCAGGAAAGAGCAAAGAAAGGAACTTAAGTACCGGCTCGACAGCCTGATTTGAAGTGGCAGATTGGAGAATAAGCTTTACGTTTTGATGGTATTGGCATATAGTTGTTATAACAACTATTGTTTGAACTTGCTACTTTAGGAAAAACTATGTCTAAGAAAACCCATTCACTCTCACGCCGCCAGTTTTTAAAAGGCGCTGCATACACTTCAGCCCTGTCCGTTGGAGGGTTATCGAGCTTGGCATTTGCGGACTCATCTACAGTAACGTTGTTAAATCAAAGCGATAAGGCTGTCATTTTAGACGCAGCGCAGCCCATCAGTCTGAAAAAAGTACCGGGCTGGGTTATGGTCAAACTTAATGTTTCTCCTACTCAAGACTCTGCGGAAGTTATTGATGCTCAAGGCATTACGCTTGCCGCAGGAGAGCAGCGTTCGTTTGCGGTTGATTCTGACTTAGTTCCTGAATTGAAACAGGCTGGTGGTCACATCGTTGTAACAAGCGAGCAGGCTGTTTTTGATAAGATGGTACCAATGGCGACGTTCGACGTAGTCGTTGTGTAAGTCGGTTCGAAACTGAGATCAATTGGA
>CALAJG010000104.1 GCA_937923375.1 uncultured Leucothrix sp. | reverse complement strand
ATTGCTACTAAAGCCTCTGGTGTTGGCCCGGCTGCTCGCGCCATTGCCCCCATGATGAAAGCTGAATCCCTAGTGTTAACCATCCAAAATGGCCTAGGTGCGGGTGAACGGATTGCCGAGCACATGCCGGTGGACAATGTGCTGCTGGGCGTTGCTGATGGTTTCGGTGCATCAATGGTTGGACCGGGGCACGCTAAGCATGCGGCGATGAATCTCATCAGACTGGGTGAAATGAATGGCGGGATGACTGAGCGCTTAGAATCACTGACTCAACTTTGGGTTGATGCAGGTTTTAAGACTAAAGCGTTTGAGGATATCAACCAGTTGATCTGGGAAAAGTACATCTGTAACACGACGCTCAGTGCGCCTTGCACGGTGTTTGACTGCACGCTTGGTGAGTTGATGGAAAATCCGGTTTGGTGGGATATTGCGCTGGGCTGTACTCAAGAGGTTTATCAATTAGGGCAGGCTAAAGGCATCGCGTTTTCGTTTGATGATCCTGTGGCTTATGTCACTGCGTTTGCTTATAAAATGCCTGACGCCCGGCCTTCTATGCTACTGGATCATCATGCGAGGCGTCGCTCAGAGATTGATGCGATTAATGGAATGGCGGCTGAATTGGGACAGCAAATGGGGATTGCTACGCCTTATAATGAAGTGTTAAGTGCCATTGTAAGGCGGCGTGAAGATCTGTTTTAAATTCTCGGCAAGATTTTTGTCAATCAAATAAACAGATCATTTTATATATTGTATTTAATACTCAGGCAGCATTCGGCCATAGTCAATAATCAGAGCGAAATTGAAATTTCTCCAGCTCTTTGTTCAACTGCTTATAGTAAATAGGCAGTGCAATCCAAGAGTAGGCCACCAGTGCAAGCCAAGCAATCGACACCACCGATGAGGCCACTGGATAACCCAAATCTTCCAATACCTGAGACAGCAAGTTGAATGTCAAATACCCAACAATTAGCACTAGACCCAACTGTAAGTTACCCAGCTTGCTCAGTTTACTGTTAAGTCGCCACCACCCACCAATGATCCAGTTTTGGCGGGCTTTGATGTCACTAAATAATCTCAAGGCTTCTGTAGACTCAGGGTTTTGGGTAATTGAGAAGCGTGCATGATATGTCGCATTTTCAATATCACCTTGAACCAGTAAAATGTTACCCATAAGTACATTCGCATCAATATTTTGCGGCTCTACTGATAAAGCTGAACGTGCGACTTGCTCAGCCTTCCCTTGATCACCAATCTCATGGTAATAGCTACCCAGAGCAGTGAGGGTCTGAGCGGAATCAGGATCCAGTGATAACGCTTGCTCTATATGATCCAACTGCTGTGGGCGCTGTTTATTAAAGCCAAAAATAGCCCCTTTTAGCAATAACGCGTCAACAAAATTCGGGTCAATTCTTAAAGCCTCATCACAAATCTCCAGCGCCTTATTCATCTGCTTATTTAGCATAGCTATATTGGCATTTATAAACAGCAGATATGGATCTTGAGAATCTTGCTGCAGAGCAATTTTAATTTCATGTTCTGCCGCATGAATACGCTTCTGCGACAATAAAATAGCTGCAAGTAAGCCATGATAATCCGCATTATTAGGGTCATCACCCAACAATTCTTTCAGTAAACTAATTGCTTGCAGAAACTGCCCCTGCTCATAGCAGCGAGTCGCTTGCTCAAAACGATAATCATGCATGCTATTCACCACTCTCTCTCAAATAGTCAAACAGCTCATAACTACTATTTTGTGTGAATACAGCATAGTAAATTGTTAAAAACAGCACCGCATTTATCATAATAAACACATAGGGAACCGCTTGCATAAACGCATTAGCAACAGCTCCCAGTACAAATAAAAGTAACAAAATAGCAATGCCGCCCGCCCCGCAGATCAACCACTCTTTTTTCCACGTCGTGCTACCCAATACATAACCATTAAAAAGTAACCACGCTAGGGGCAACCAAAACCTACCTCCCATTGGCGGCATCCAAAAGAGTGGTACTAAAATGGCCGCGAATAAAATATAGAGAGGGTTAACCGCGAGATGGGATAAGGCACTTGGTTTGGGCTCGTCGATAATGACGTAGTCGCTATGATTATTTGCCATGCTTTTTCAAAAACTCCAACACATCGTTATATCGACCACCATCATTCGCGTAGCGTGCATAGTTTCTAGCCGTTGTAAGCCACTCTGAAGTGGTTGAACTACAATCATTCAAAGCTGCTCTAAGATGAGTAAAAGAGATATTAGTTTCGCGGCCAGATTCGATGGTTTCATCAATGGCCTCATCAGTCGCCATATCTATCAGATTTTCTAAATCGGCCCCTGAGAAGCCACTCGTTTTAGCAGCGAGGGCTGCTTTATCAATATCGCCTTCCACAGGCTTGTCTTTCAAATAATAAGTCAGAATTGCTTCGCGCGCTTCACGATCCGGCGGTGGGACAAAAAACATCCGATCAAAACGGCCAGGGCGTAAAAAAGCATTATCAATAGACCAAGGCACATTCGTTGAGGCCAAGACCAAAACACCTTCGTTATTTTGCGAAAAACCATCAAGTTCAGTCAAAAACTGACTAACGATATTACTCGCGTTTCCTTTGTTATATTCGCGCTTACCTGCTAATGCCTCAAGTTCATCGAAAAACAAGACACACGGCGTATCATTGCGCGCTTTCTCGAAAATAGCATGAAGCTTATGCTCAGACTCTCCAATATACATATCAAGCACATCGGAAATCTCAATATTGTAAAAGCTAGCGTTACACTCTCCAGCTGTTGCTCTGGATAAGAGCGTCTTTCCACAACCAGGTGGGCCGTAAAGTAACACACCTCCACCTACTTTTTTCTTGAAGCGTTGAAAGAGGTTCGGTTTGTGGAATGGGAGAATGATTTTTTTATGAATGAGCTTTTTAACATTTTTAAGGCCGACGACATCATTAAAATTGGTCGTTTTTTCCCTGTATTTACCCAACTCAGTGATCTCAGCAACATTTCCTTTTTCCACAACACGTAACTTGGGGCGCTTATCAGTACCCGGTGGTGAAATAACACCTACTTGACTATTTATTTTGTCACTTTCAAGCTCTGGATGCTTAACTAGCAATTCCTGATAAACAATTGATGCTTGTTTAATATCCCCTTGATCGATGTATATTTCAACTGTTCTCAATCGATCATGATGGTCGCCATTCTCCAAAAAATTGATGGCTTCCTCTAAACAGTCATGGCCGGCTAGAAAATGGGTTAGCTTTCTTTTCTCATCATCCGACATTGTTTGAATTTGAAGTCTAGGCAAGTATTGAATAGCGCCCTCATCATCCTGTTCAATTAACCCCAAGGTGATAACCTTCGCGAGCTCTGCCGAAGGAGCAACATCAAAGGCAACTTGTAAATTCTTAAGTGTTTCAGTATCCACAGTTTATTATTTTCATCTGATAGTGAATTGGCATTAAACACCCTAGATATTAATAAAGCAATGTGCAAAAAACTGACTTACTTTCTTGTGACTAATCGATAGATTAAAAAGCGCCATATATGCTCCCCAAAAGAAAGCGAACTTGGGTACAGAGTGTCACAAGCTACAGCTGTTGCCGCAACGGCAACTCCGTCGTATTTTTAATCTCCGTCACCGAAATGTTTGAATAAATCTGCCCAATCATGGGAATCTCCAGCAGACGATTTCGCACAAACTGCTCATAGTGCCGAATATCTTTGGCCACCACTTTCAGCATATAGTCCCAAGCGCCGGTGATGGTGTAACACTCAACCACCTCATCCATCAAAGATACCTCGCTTTCAAAATGCTCCATGTTTTTACGACTGGCTTCTCTTAGGTTGATAGAGGTAAAAGCGACCAATTCCATGCCCAGGGCTTCGCGATTCAAGACTGCTACTTTCTTTTGAATGATGCCTTCCTGTTCCAATCGATTGATACGCCGCCAACAAGGTGATTGGCTCATATTGAGTTGCTGCGCAATCTCGGTTGAGCTTCTATCTGAGTTTGATTGCAGTAGTTCAAGTATCTCAATGTCTTTAGTGTTCAGCTCAGCCATCTAATCCGCCTAAACAATTCTAATAGACTTAATATTAAGTCTAATTTAGACCTAATAAGCAAATATTGTGGCTATATAGAATAAATTCTTCCCCTCAAAATAGATATAATTTTTAGGTATACTGCATTCGATATCACAACTCAGGAGCGATTATGACTAACAACAACATCCCTAAAGTGGACCTACTCCCCTGTGATCTCGAAGACAAATTTGACCTCAGCAAACAGCGCGTGTTTATTACCGGCACGCAGGCCCTAGTCAGACTTTGCCTAATCCAATCCCAACAAGACAAGAAAAATGGCCTCAACACTGCAGGCTATATCACTGGTTACCGTGGCTCCCCTTTAGGCGCACTGGACCAACAGTTCCCTCGTGCCGCTGCACAACTCGACGCAGCCAACGTAGTCTTCGAACCCGGTTTAAATGAAGACCTTGCCGCCACTGCACTTTGGGGAACGCAGCAGGCTGAGCTGCGTGGTGAAGGTGCTTATGACGGTGTGTTTGGCATGTGGTACGGCAAGGGTCCGGGCGTTGATCGCTCCGGTGATGTCTTCCGTCACGCCAACCTTGCAGG
>CALAJG010000103.1 GCA_937923375.1 uncultured Leucothrix sp. | reverse complement strand
AATACGATTGCAGCCTTCATTGCCGAGCCGGTCACGGGAGCCAGTGGTGTTATCGTGCCACCAGCGGGTTATTACGAAAAAACCCAGGCACTGCTCAAAAAATATGACATCTTGTTCTGGGCTGACGAGGTTATTACAGGGTTCGGTCGCACTGGAAATGATTTTGGCTCGACCACCATGAACATCGACAAGCCGGATATGATGACACTTGCCAAGCAGTTATCTTCTGCTTATATCCCGATCAGCGCCTCCGTGATTCGTGGTGATATGTATGAGGCGATGATTGAAAACTCCGATAAAGCTGGCGTATTTGGTCACGGCTACACCTACTCCGGACACCCTGTTGCAAGCGCAGTTGCACTGAAAACGCTGGAGATTTATGAGCGTGAGGAAATTTTCGCTAAAGCTGCAGTGCTAGGCGAATACATGCAAAATAAACTACAAACCTTTAAAGATCATCCATTAGTTGGTGAGGTGCGTGGCAAAGGTCTGATTGGTGCAATTGAGATCGTCGCCAACAAGGAGCGTAATGAAGCCTTCAAAGACGGCAGCGTCGGCGGTTTTGCAGTACAAGCCTGTCAGGACGAAGGCTTAATTGTGCGGGTTGTTGCTGGCTCTTCAATCGCCTTCTGTCCACCACTGATTATCACTGAAACACAGATTGATGAGATCTTTGATAAGTTTGGCCGCGCGCTGGAGTCTACTCTGGCCTATGTTAACCAACAGAACTTGATGGTGGCTTAGCATTTAATGAAGGGTGACTTAAAACGCTAAGTCACCCTTTTACAAATGAGCTGGAAGATAGTTTTTAACGCTTTGGAATGACCTCATAACCCGGCTCTTCCGGCTCGTCATCAAACATCTCAGCAGGAAAACCTGGTGCACGAATATCCAGCCCTGTCGCCTCTTCCAAACGTTTGATAATATTGGGTGAAAGCTCACGAGGACCGTAACGTTTCTCGCCATCTTTGAAGATTTCACACATTAGCGGCGCAATTTCTAAATCCACATTATTGCGTTTTGCAATCTCATGAAATAGCCCAATATCCTTACTTACAAGGTCCATAGTAAAGCTGATATCCCGGCTTCCATTCAGAATCACCTGACTTTCTGTTTCGTGTACAAAGGAATTACCAGAGGAAATACGGATCGCCTCGTAGGTGGTATTTAGATCCATTCCAGCCGCTTTAGACGTCACTAAGGCCTCACAAAGCGTCAACAAATTGGCGGTAGCCAGATAATTTGTCATCACTTTCAAAGTTGAGGCGGTACCGAGGTCTCCCGTGTGCAACACACGACGTCCAAGCGTGGTCAGTACAGGCAACATGCGTTCAAAGGTTTTGCGCTCGCAACCAGCAAAAATAGCTATGTTGCCGGTTGCTGCACGGTGACAACCGCCAGATACCGGGCATTCCACGGGCTCTGCCCCCGTTGCTTTAACCAACTCACCTAAGCGACGCACCTCCGACTCGTCGGTGGTACTCATTTCAGCCCAGACTTTACCTTCGCTGAGTCCAGCCAAAATACCATCTTCGCCCTCAAGCACAGCAGCACAAGCAGCGGGGCTGGGCAAACAAGTGATTATGATGTCCACCTGCTCGGCCATTGCTTTCGGGCTTTCGCCCCATTTTGCGCCTTGTGCCAAAAACGGCTCGGCGATTTCACGATTCAAGTCTCTCACCGTCAGGTCAAAGCCATTTCTGAGCAAGCTGCCCGATAGTTTTCCACCAACATTTCCTAAGCCGATAAAACCTACGCTTGGTTTCATGATTGCCTCCTCAGGCGCGAATTAAAGCTGACAGTATTTGATAAGAGTGGATGTGAATCAAACAGGGATTGCTTGGCCTAAGCTATTAATTTTTTATTAGCTTTCTTTACGGTATCGAGCGATTGCGCTTAGGGCCAAATCGTAGTGATAATGCATCTGAGTTTCTGTATAGCGATGCTCAGGGGCATGTGGGCAAGCCAACCTTGATAAGCAAGTAGCAGCACACTGGCTGTTATCTTCTAAACGGTAATCAGCGCATCGTCCCAAATCTGGATTATTATCGTAAGTGACCGCCGTACCCGGGCAGGCCGCTACACATTCCTGAGTGAGGCACTGTGCACATACATCAGTAGCCGGAGTTTTAGATGCAGAAGTGGTATTTTCCGAAAAAGCTTCATCTAACCACCACACCGCTCGATAAGCACTCCATAAACCGTATTTCTCATGAATGCCCATACCCAAAGGGGATGGTGTATGCCAACCCAACTCTCGCCCTAGCGCCATAAGATTGACTGGGCAATCTGATGCGGGAAATAATAGTTGTTTTGCGATACTCGAGAGATGCTTATCCAGCGCTTGCTGGGTAATCGCTGAACTGTAATTATCAACAGGATCCGATTCTGGTGATTTTAACCAAAACTCGCTTTGATTAAACTCTTCCCAAAACCTTTTACCGGCATGCCCCACCAGTAATAAGCTTCCCGATTTGAAGCGCGTTTTATCGGGAGTATCGGGGCTCAACCAAACAGAGTCTGGGAGATCAGTTACTGGTTTCACATCGCAAAGCAACAAGCCAACATCAGCAAATTCAGATCTAATTAGGTCTATTGCTTGATTCATGCCACCAGGTCTCAGACTAGCCACTACTTTGCGAATAATTGGGATAAATCAGCAAAGGCTTTAAACTCCAATGCATTGCCCGATGGATCCAGAAAAAACAGTGTGGATTGCTCACCTGTTTCACCCTTAAAGCGAGTATAAGGCTCAATAACAAACTCTACATTGCCTGTTAGCTTATCGGCAAGATCTTGCCAATCCTCAAGCGTCAGGATGACACCGAAATGCGGTACTGGCACGCCTTTGTCATCTACACCGTTATAGTGGAGCTGTACCTTATCATCCAAACCTAGGTTCGGATTCAAATGAGTCACCAACTGGTGCCCATAGATATTCCAATCTACCCATTCCTCTGCGCTTCGACCTTCGCTTAAGCCCATCAAACCGCCATAAAATGCTCGCGATTCAGCGATATCCCTGACGGGTATTGCTAAATGAAAAGGACGCAGCTCACTCATAGGTCACCCAATAATATACAGTTACAGAAAAATCATTTACCACTGTAATCTGCAGTGTTTTTTCCCTCTCGTCAATAGTGAACTACCACTTAGAAAGATCCCAGTGGTGATGTATTCATGCGAGGTAAACAATACTCTGCATGGACAAGAAAAATAAGGGATTAGTATGAATATGCCATCGACTGGGGTTTCCTGCATCAAGAGCATAGATGAGTTCAGGACACTCCAAAAAGAATGGAACACATTAAATGATCAATCTGAAAAAGGAACCATTTTCTCATCGTGGGAATGGTTATTCACTTGGTGGGAGGTCTATCAAACAGATTCATCACGAGAATTGCACATACTTACTTACCGTGAAAATGGGCAATTACATGGTATCGCCCCCTTTCAAATTCTTAACCATCCTAAGAAACAATTCCCTTGTAGCAAACAGTTAATTCTCTTAGGGACAGGTGAAACGGATGGCGGTTTAGTATTAACAGAATATCTGGACTTGATTATTACGCCAGGTAAGGAAACCGTAGTCATCAGTCAATTTAGCGATGTATTAATAAATTCGACCTCAGAATGGCAAGCGGCCTTGTTTAAACAACAGCTACAAGACTCTTATTTGACTCAATTATTTGCAGGTCAGCGGCTCTCCATCGCGTCTAAGATTAAAAACAATGGCTTTAGAACCTTAATTGATTTGCCAGAAACGTACAAAGAATACTTAATGAGTCTGCGTAAGAAAAAGCGCAATAACATTACTCGCATGTTGACAAGGTTGGAGTCCGAACAAGAGTTCACCATTGATTCAATTCGAACGGGACTAGATTGTGATGTCGCGTTAACAGAATTGGCCAACCTTAACCGTGAACGCCGAGGCCAACTAGAGCAGCCAAGTGCATTTCACCAGCACAATTTTGAAGCGTTCCATCGTGCAGTAATTAAACGACTACTTCCACTTAGTTGTGTCGAACTTCGTTTGCTTAGAATCAATAACAAGGCGGTTGCTGGTCTGTACTCACTAATCGATGGCGATACGATGCATGCCTATCAAAGTGGTTTCGAAGCAGAGCTAGGTCATCGTTATTCTTTATTAACGATGATGATAACGTCAGAGATTTCCAACTGCATCGATAGTCCTGATTTGAAACGCTTCAATTTCATGTTCTCAGCCGATGAGAACTCCTATAAATTACGTTACAGCGCTTACACCGAACCCATGCAGGATATCAGTTACTACCCTCGCAATATGCGAACAAAGCTACATAACTTTGTGCATGGTCCTGTTAAGGGCTGGGTGAAAGAGCTCGTTCACAAAGCACCCGCTCAAGCCAGTTAAGAACACCTTAACGGCCTTATTATTCAAGCATCTACTTTTGAAAAGGCGGTTAAGGTTTTCTCATCCCTTACCGACATTCCCTTGGGGTGACTGGCGTCAAGCTGCAGGTCTGAAACATACCCTGAGGCTCTATCCCCTTTTTTAAGTAACTTGAGCTTTTTTAAAACATAGTAGGTAAACGATTTAAACTCGGCCCATAGTCCAGTACGCGCGATCGAACGATTTTTAAAACCCAGTGGCTTAAGAATGTAGTGATTAAAACCATGAACACCTAGTTGGCGACGGCTTTCTTTTGATCCATAGCTTGTTGTCAACGACACATTAAAACCAATATTTTCCACACGATGAGGTGAATGTTGCGGCCAACTCACAACCTCTCCCGCCGCCAGCTCATGAGTAAAAGCGTGATCATCATACCAGCGCTCATAAGGAACATTTTCGTG
>CALAJG010000102.1 GCA_937923375.1 uncultured Leucothrix sp. | reverse complement strand
AGCACTCGTTTGGTTGAGGTAAGGCTTCCAAAGACATATTTAGACATAGATGAGAAACCAGATCAGACAAGCATTGTCGACGACGAGATCCAGCAAAATACAGAAAGCGAGTTGGAAACTGAAACAGCAGCTACCATACCGGTAAAAACTGTAAGTCCGGTTGCTTCTAACCGGAAAGCTGCTGCACTTCTTGGGTTGAGTATGGAAGACTTAAGTGCACTGACATCAACGAGTTCGGTAAGACCTGCATCAATCACAAAGAAACAAGCTGTGGCACAAAAAGTAACTAAAAGGCAGGTGCCTGATGTCAATACCCAACTGGTTGAGAAAGCAGCGGTCAAGTTCATGCAGCAAGACTTGGATAAGCTTTTGCCTCAGTAATGATTTTACAGAGTCAGTATTAGTATTTAATACCTTAGGATGAGCCAGCAGTTACCACCAGTTTAATCGTTGAGATAATTTAATTTCTTCCGCATTATTGTCTGCACAATAAACAATAATGTGGAGAGCGTAATGGGCGGATTATTTAAAACCATAGGGACACTGCCCTTTTTAATGGCGGTGTTCCTCAATACCTTGGTTGACCTTGGCCATAAGATCGTTATCCAAAACACTATCTTTAAAGTTTACGATGGTAGCGAGCAAGTTTTTCTAACCGCCATCGTCAATGGTCTGATACTGCTACCTTTTATACTTCTGTTCAGCACTGCGGGTTTCATTGCAGATAAATACCCCAAAAGTTCGGTCATGCGAAAGGCGGCTTGGTTTGCCGTAGCCTTAACGATTGGAATTACTATTTGCTATGCCTTAGGTTGGTTTTGGGCAGCTTTCGCAATGACATTCTTATTGGCTGTTCAATCAGCTATCTACTCTCCGGCAAAGTACGGCTATATCAAATCGCTGTTCGGCAAGCAGCGCTTAGCGGAAGGCAATGGCTTAGTTCAGGCGATATCCATTATTGGAATATTGACGGGAACGGTGTTGTTTTCAATTCTGTTTGAAATGTGGTTTCCACAGAACGGAGCGGACAAAAGTGAAATCATCAGTACCTTGGTCCCAATAGGTTTTATTCTGATAGGTAGCAGTGTTTTAGAGTTATTTATGATGTATCGGGTGCCTCAGTTTGAAACAGAGGAAGAAGATTACCAATTCGACTGGAAAGCTTACCGCACTGGGAAAATGGCGCTGAGTAACCTGAAACCCGTGTTTAATAATCAGGTGATTTTTCTATCAATCATTGGCTTAACAGTTTTTTGGTCGATTGCTCAGGTGCTATTGGCAGCCTTTCCGGCGTTTGTTAAAAATCAAACAGGCGAAACCAATACCATTGTTATCCAAGCCATTTTGGGAGCCTCAGGAATCGGCATCGCAATAGGTTCTCTCATCGCCGCTAAATCATCCAAAAACTATATAGAAACAGGTTTGGTGCCGGTTGGTGCAGCGGGCGTTGCGCTTGGTTTATTCGTATTACCGATTCTCAATAGTCACCTTCTGATGGGGCTGGACTTTCTGTTTATAGGCATTATGGGCGGTATGTTTATGGTGCCTTTGAATTCACTGATTCAATACCACGCCAGTGAAAGCAGTTTGGGTCGAGTATTGGCGGCTAATAATCTGATTCAAAACATTGGCATGCTGCTGTTTCTTGTCCTAACGGTGAGCTTTTCAGTCGCTGGTATCAGCAGTGCAAATCTCTTACTGCTCATCGCCATCGTTGCTGTCGTAGGTTTTGCTTATACTGTTTACCATCTGCCTCAGAGCTTGGTTAAATTCATTCTGTCTTACCTGATGAATTTAAAATACAAGGTTAACGTTGAGGGGATGAAAAATATCCCCGCAACGGGAGGCGTATTGTTATTGGGTAATCATATTAGTTGGATCGACTGGGCCATAGTTCAGCTGGCATCACCACGACGCGTACGCTTTGTCATGTTAAAAAGCATTTATGAGCGCTGGTACCTTAGCTGGTTTTTCAAATTATTCGGTTCGATCCCGATAGAGGCCGGACCCAGTAGTGCAAAATCGCTGGAAAAAGTAGCTGAGCTGTTGAATCGAGGCGAAGTGGTCTGCCTATTTCCAGAGGGAACGATTAGTCGAAATGGGCACTTGAGCGTGTTCAAACATGGTTATCGAAAAGCGGCTAATCTCGCTAACGATGATGTCGTCATTATCCCATTTTATCTGAGGGGGCTATGGGGAAGTCAGTTTTCGCGGTCTTCAGAAAAGTTAAAATCTACAACCAAAAATACTCAGCGCCGGCAGTTACTAGTTAGCTTTGGGCCTGAGTTGCCAATTAATACAACAACGGAAGTGCTCAAAAGACGCGTGTTTGATTTATCAATAACGGCTTGGGAGAGCTATAAACAATCACTGCCAAACCTAGCAGATGCTTGGATTGAAAGTGCCAAGCGGGTTGGTTCGGATATGGCTATCGCTGACACATCAACCAAACCACTTTCAGCTACAGATGCGTTGGTAAAGTCTATATTGCTTTCGCGTCAAATAAGTGCCACCAGCCCAGCGCAGAATATAGGAGTATTACTACCCACCAGTAGCTGGGCAGCGCTGACTAATATGGCTGGTTTACTCAGTGGTAAAACACTGGTTAATCTGAATTTCACAAGCAGTGCTGCTGTTTTTGATGAAACTATCAGCAAGTCCGACATTTCTACGGTCTATACAACCCATACGTTTCTGAAACAGCTTCAGGAAAATGGGATAGATCTGAGTGCTTCATTGGACAAAACCACTATTGTCGATGTAGAAGCGCTGATGGATAAGACGAGTCGGGTGACTAGTCTGATGGTTTCGACTGCGGTTAGATTTCTCCCTGTAGGAGTGCTCAAGGCTTGGTTTGGCACGAATAGCCAGCCTGACTCAAGTGCCGCGATTTTATTTATTCAGGATAAGCACCAATCCTTAAACGGCGTTGTCCTGAGTCATCAAAACATCATGGTGAATTTAAAACAGGTAGCAGAGGTACTCAATGCGGAAGGCGAAGATGTGATCATGGCATCTCTACCGCTATTTCATGCGTTTGGACTAACAGTCACTCAGTTTTTGCCTTTGATAGAAGGCTTGCCGATGATTTGTCATCCTGATCCAAGCGACTCTGAAGGCGTGGCTAAGGCTGTTGCTAAATACCGTGCGTCGATTTTGCTTGGTAGCTCAAGCATCTTTGAAAAATACAACCAAACTGAAGCGGTGCAGCCATTAATGTTTAAAAGTTTAAGATTGGTTGTGTCGGGTTTTGAGCCTCTGAATCCTGAAGTACGAACGGCGTTTAAGTTGAAGTTCTCTAAAGATATCTATGAAGGGTACGGCACAACGGAGACCGCACCGGTAGCTAGTGTGAATCTGCCGGATATTTTGGATACCAGTTATTGGCAGGTACAACTAGGTAGCAAACTGGGAACGGTTGGAATGCCACTCCCCGGTGTAAGCTTCAAAATCGCCGATCCCAAAACATTACAAGAGCTTCCGACTGGGGAGGAGGGTATGGTTCTGATCGGTGGTCCACAGGTGATGCAGGAGTATCTAAATGACCCAAAAAAGACCGCCCAAGCTATCCACGAAACAGAGGGTATTCGTTGGTTTGTTAGTGGTGACCTGGGTGTCTTGGACGAAGATGGCTTTTTACAAATAACTGAACAATATTAAAAAAAGGATTGCTATGCCGGATGTTTCTCAAAAACCGAATATTCTTTGGTTGATCGTCGATCATATGGCCTTTGCTGGTCACTACCGCCAGCATCTGCCAGATTATCATTGGCCACATTTAGAAGCGCTAGCTAAGCAAGGTATCTGGTATGAACGCGCCTACACGACCGTGCCAGTTTGTACGCCAGCCAGAGCGAGTTTGATGACAGGCCAGCGCCCGGGAAAACATGGCTTACGATGGAATCCGGAATACAATATTTTGCAAAACTTGCAGGATTTTCGCAGCGGTGTGCGTTTGTTTAATCATCGGCTGGCAGAGCAGGGCTATCACACTTCATTTGTAGGAAAGTGGCATTGTGGTCGAAAGTACTTACCGGCTGATTATGGTATGTCGGGTTGGAGCATGCCGG
>CALAJG010000101.1 GCA_937923375.1 uncultured Leucothrix sp. | reverse complement strand
AGTGCTTCCTGACTCCAACCGCCGTCTTTACCCTCGTAAATGTTGACCCCAAGGTTGTCGGTGCGCTGCATTGAGCAGTTCATGTGCGCACCAGAGCGCCAATCGCCCGTGGTGGGTTTAGGCATATAGGTAACAAAAATGCCGTGCTTTTTAGCGACCTCTTTGAGCAGGACACGCAAGAACACCATGCGGTCGGCCATTTCCAATACGTCGGTGTAGTGGAAGTCTAATTCGAATTGAGAGTAAGCACCCTCCGCAACCACATCGTGCACGTTCCATCCCAGATCTTCCAGAATATCGATCATGTCACCCAGAAAACCCATGGAGTCCAGCGAGTACTCCACGTCATAACCAAACGCCTGACGTCTCGGGCGTAAGCCGTGGCCGGGTTCCGGGTCGTTGTCAAAGGCTTTAACCGGCTGACCTTCGTCATTCCACTTCATGGTGATGAACTCTGGTTCGATGCCGGCGTACATGGCATAACCTTGCTCAGCGGCATCGCGAATGGCGCGTTTCATTTGTTGGCGGGGGCACAGGTTGTAAGGTTTGTCTTCCCACCAGAGGTCGGAGAATACCCAAGCGATTTCTTTATTCCACGGGCAAATAACCACAGTGTCCAGGTCGGGCAACGGCACTTGATCTGCATCCGCAGGGCCAAGTTCGGGGACAAATGAGATGGAGTGAACGGCAAACTGAGGGCCTTTTCCGGTTACCAAAAGCTCAAAATCGCTCATGGGAACCGGTTTGGTTTTTGGCACGCCAAACATGTCGATCCAGCAGGACAGAATGTATTTTACGCCCGCGTCGTCTAGCTTCTTTTTTTCCTCAGCAACCCGCTTTGGGTCGGGTAGGGCATCCTTGAAGTGTTCATAATAAATATTGCTCATAGTCCCTCCACGGGGTGGTTGAATGCCAAAAATTAGCGATTTTCAATCATTAGACAGCCTGTCGCTTCAACAAAAATTGGTTTTTAAACATCTCGATAGACGACATGATTTCAAACTGTTCGATGTCGTTGTGTCGATAGCAATGTGCATCCAGGAAAATCCGGAAGGCTTCTTCGGTTTCACAGACCACTTCGATTAATAGGTCGAATCTGCCCGACACCCAAACCACGTAGACGATTTCAGAATATTCTGCGAGACGCTTGGCCACTTGCCGTGGACTGGAGAGATTGGAGACTTTGATTCCAATCATCGCGTCTGCTTTGTAACGAATCGCCATAGGATCTGCTAAGGCCACGATCTTTAATGCGCCCGCTTCTTTCATCGACTGAACGCGGTTACGGATGGTGCCTTCTGAGACGTCTAGGGCGGCGGCGATGTCTTTGTAGGGCAGGCGTCCGTCTTCTTGTAGGAAACGAATGATTTCTCGGTTTAGTTCATCTGATGGTGATGATTTTCCATTGGTGCGGGTTATGGATGATTTCAGGTTTCTTGCCTCATATTCACTACAACTGATCTAGCTTTCTATTGCGTAATTAGGTTAATTGTTGTTTTAAAACTGCGTATTTGTCAATTTATTAGTATATATTTACTTAATTAGCAATTTTTGATTTCTAATTGAAAGGAGCAGATGCGGGTTAGATTTCAGTTTCGGAAATGCTGTCAAAATTATCTAGCGGAACTTTTAATTGTAAAATGCAACAAATTGTTGCATTATTCGGTAGGGTGAATCGATCACTGTGAGCCCTTACTCGTTTTAGTGTAGGAGATAGCATGGCAACTAGCGTCAGATTAGATGACAGTTTCGTCACTCATGCCAGAGTGCATGCCGAAGCGGAGCACCGTTCGGTACCCAAACAAATTGAGTATTGGGCTAAGGTCGGGCGCATAATGATTGATAACCCTGATCTGTCTTACCAATTTGTACAAGAAGCGCTACTGGCAACAGAAGAAATGAAGCGAGGCTTGGCGAAACCTTATGTCAGAAGAAGCAAAGCAGATTGAGATTTACGAAACAAGGCGTTTTACGAAAGCGCTGGGTAAGCTGACGGAGGCTCAATTGCTTATTGTCGAAGACGAAATTGAAAAAATAGCAGAAGATCCTGAGCTTGGTGAGATAAAAAGAGGTGATCTCTCGCATCTTAGAGTTCACAAATTTAAAATTGATAGTCAACAGTCTCTACTTGGCTACTCTTGGTTAGAGGCCAAGATCGAAATTTATCTGTTGCACCTTGGCCCGCATGAGAATTTCTATCAGCAGCAGAAGAAACAACGAAAAGTCGACCTTAAACTCATGAAGTAAAATGGGTTTTCTATATCAGTTGAATTTTCAATTTGATCTGCTAAGTTGAAGAACAAGCCCGCTGCTCAAACTCCATCCCAAAACTATTAACTCTCAAATAAGATTGCCCCAAATCTTTACCCCGTAACGTCGCAGCGATTTTCATCCTAAGAATGGTATCGGCCCCACACTCTGACCATACGGTCTCGTTATTTGAGATTTCAAGATTTTGATGTGTAGGGGAGCTGAGCTTTATTTCTTCACGTTTAGATTTTGTTCCGGTAAAAAATGCGTCCAGCGAAACAGTCGACTTGCTTGCATCATGCAGTTCGATAAACGCTTTTGCTGACGCTTTGATCCCTACCTGATAGCCCTTGCCTACCTCCACACTAACGGCAACATCGCACTTATATCTTACAAGGGTACGCAGGGGTGGCTTACCGGGTAACACAAAATGGGGTGAGATAATCCGTACTGAGCGGTCGTCTTGCTTTATCAGAATCGTGCTCATGGATTCAGGTTCTTCGGGGCAACCGTTACCGGCTAAGCCAATGTCGACAATCTTAACGTTGTCGTTGGCAAAAGAAGGATGCATCGTTGAAGCGAGTAGCACCAGCGCAGTCAATAAATAGTGTTTCATGTTGTAAGCCTTTAGTGTCATACCAAGTAAGTCTTCAGACCCTGAAGCTAATGGCTGGTTCATTAATGGCTTATACTCTTTGGTGGTTTTACACAAACCTTACGCATGAAAACCAAATTAGTGTAAAGTCTTAATGAATTATTGATTTCGGATTGATTCATACAGGAGACGGTTCGGGTAGTGACTAGTGGATAACAATCAGCTTCCGGTTATCTTGTTATTGGGCGCCCAAAGTCAGGCCCAACCGTTGCACTCTATTCCCGATGAACTAAGTAAGCTAAATGCGATTCTTGGTGAGCAGGCAGATAACAATCGCGCCCCATATTTCAAGTTAGATTACCATCCATATTTCACCCAACAGATACTGAAAGATACGCTAGGAAAACTGGCGGGACGGCTAGCGATTCTGCATTTTGCCGGACATAGTAACCCTGACACGCTGCTAACGGATGATGGCGCAGTGTATAGCCACCACATAGCGTCTATCATAAACAGCTGGAATGAAGCACCCACGCTAATTTTCTTAAATGGCTGTGATAATGCGGCGCAGGTTCGATTGTTTCATGAGGCTGGTGTACCGCTGGTGATTGCAACCCGGCGCAGGGTCAATGATCAACAGGCCGCTGAATTTGCGCGTCGGTTTTATTCGGCTCTGTTTGCAGCGAATGGTCGTACACCCATACAAGCCGCTTTTGAGCAAGCCAGCAGTCAGGTATTGCTCACTGAATCGCGAACAGCACGTTCGATTGATCTGGATGGCTTTGAGGCTGACGACAGTAAAGAATGGGACTGGAGCTTATTTCCAGCTAAAACCGCTGATGCTAAGCAGAACATTCACGCGCTATTACATCAGTACGCCACCGATGTGCCGACCGAGCAGGTCTTTCTAAGTTACAGTCGCACCGACAAAGAGGCCGCTCAGCAACTACGTGATGCCTTGGTGCAAGAAGGCTTTACCGTGTTCCGCGATAACGAGTCTATCCATCTGGGCGACAACTGGATGCAGCGTTTGCAGGATGCCGTGCAACTCTGTTCGGTCTTTGTATTGCTGGTGGGTCGTGAAGGCGTGCAGCAACAGCGCTGGGTCGGTGTGGAACTGGAGGCGGCATTAAGCCGCAAATTAGCACCGCATGACGATCAGGAACGCTTAGCCATTTATCCCATCCTGTTGCCGGAAGCGTCGCAGAATAAGTTGCCGCTATTCCTGAAATCGATTCAATCGGTGCTTTGGCATCCGCAGAGTAGCCCATTACCTGTCGGTTTAGTGGATCAGCTTAATGAGCGAATAAGCCTCGAGGATACGCCACCGGTTCTTAGCGGTGAGCCTTACCGAGGCTTAAGTTACTTCCGCGAACAGGATGCAGATCGCTTCTTCGGGCGGCATCAGGAAGTCCTGGAAGCCCTGCAAAAGCTAGGCGAAAACAAGCAGCCCGAAAGCGATGCACCGCAGCCGCTAGCGCAGTATTACCGCTGGTTACAGGTTCATGCGAGTAGCGGAGCCGGTAAGTCGTCGCTGGTGCGCGCCGGATTATTGCCAAAGATCAGGCAGGGCGCTTTGTGGCGACGTACTGGCTATGCCGAATGGTTGATTCTGGATGTGATGATGCCGGGCGAGAAACCAGTGGAAATGCTGGCGCAGATATTGGCCAGAGCTTTTCCAGACAAAGGCATGATGGGCGCTTGGCTTAGTGAGCTTAATAACTGGGAGCGTCCGGAAGGCCTGTCTTACGCCCTGCGTTCTTTAGCTCAACCTGATCAGGCCATCTTACTTGTTGTTGATCAGCTCGAGGAGCTGTTTACCCAGTCCGATACTGAGCAATGCCGCCAGTTCGACCGCTTAATCGCGACGGCACTGACCGATCCGGACTGTCCGTTTTTCCTGATATCCACGATTCGTTCAGACTTTCTGGATCGCTTTGAGTATTTACCGGAATTGCAGCGGATATATAACAGCCACAAAAGCGATTACCTACTGCCGACGATTACTGAAAATGGTTTACGCGAGCTTATCACTCTGCCCGCCAGACTTTCTGGTATGCAGGTTGGTGATGATCTGACGGAAGCTATAGTGAGGGATGCGCGAGGTGAGCCTGGAGCCTTGCCTTTAACTGAAAGTGCGCTGTCTGAACTTTGGAATCAGGCACGGGATACTGAGGCTAAGCACCTGAGTAAATCGTGGTACGACGTGAGCCAAGGCGTTGTTGGTATGTTGGCGCGGCGGGCGGATACGCTTATCGGTGGCTTAGGTGAAAAACAACGCAAAGCAGCCCTCAATCTGTTACTAGCCCTGACGCAAATTAATGAAGGTGGACGGCATACCCGGCGGCGTTTATCGATGGATGATGCAGTGCATGAAGCGGGTGGTGGCCCGCAGGGTGAAGCTATTGTGCTAGCCTTAGCCGGGCAGCACGATGATAAGAAAAAGCCAGTTAAAACGAGGCAAATGCTGCCGCTAATTGTCACTGGGCAAGAGAGTGATACATCGTATGTGGAGCTGGTACATGAAATGCTGGTGCGTGGCAGTGGACAGAAGGATGAGTTGGGTAATCCCATTGGCTACTGGCCAACCTTGTACCAGTATATCCACCAACATCGCGACAGAGACTCTCAGCGTCAGCAATTAAAGGTAAATGCGCAGCGCTGGAAGCAGGCCAAAGGGCTGGGGCGATATTTTGGCCTAGCAGGCTGGCGAGACCTGCGGATATTTGGAAAATTTCGGCCACGCACTAGCAGCCTGCAAGGAAGATATTTGCGCTGGAGCCGTTGGATTACTTGGGGGCAAACCCTACTCTTGTTTGGGGCGCTAGGGGTGTTAGCTGAATCAGCGTGGTGGGTAAGTAAGCATAATTTTCCTTTAGCCTATATTTTTATTAAACCACTGTGGGCGGCCGGTCTATATAAGCCATTGTCAGAAAGGGTTACAATCCCTGCGGGCAGTTTTGAGATGGGCTGTAAGCCTGACAGGGATTTGGTTACAGGCCTGCCAGCATGTCCTGAAAATGAACTACCTTTGCATACTGTTTCTCTGGATTATGCTTTTCAAATGAGTCAATACGAAGTGACATTCACTGAGTATGACTATTATCTTTGGGATCAAGGACTGGAAGAAGGCGCAAAAAAACCCTTTGATGAAAATTGGGGGCGAGCTAATCGACCAGTGGTGGATGTTAACTGGAATGAAGCCAGCAGCTATGCAAAATGGTTGGGGCAGCAAATCGATCAAGCCTGTCGTTTGCCGACTGAGGCGGAATGGGAATACGCTGCCCGCGGTGTTTCAGACACCGCCTATCCCTGGGGTAACGATGTGGGCGAAAACAATGCCAATTGTGATAGCTGTGGAAGTCAATGGGATGACAAACAAACTGCGCCCGTTGGTAGCTTTCCAGCTAATAACTTCGGTCTGCATGATATGCACGGTAATGTATGGGAATGGGTACAGGATGGTTGGAAATCTGATTATCATGGTGCCCCTTATGATGGCTCTGTCGGACAAGTTGAGGGAGGCGACATTCGCGTGTTGCGCGGCGGCTCGTGGGACAACTCAACGTTCTATTCACGTTCCGCGGGTCGCCTCTACAACAGGCCAGACACTCGGAGCGATCCCATTGGCTTTCGTGTTGTTTGTTTTCTCCCATCTGTTCAATGACCTATGTTCACCGTATCATTGAAAGCCCCCTCCCTAGCGAGGCAAAAGGAGGGATGATACTGCGAAGCGGCAGTCGCGACGATGTGACTGTTATATTGGGAGGACTCTATGAAAAGAAACACACTTATCATCATGACCGACGAGCATTCCCGTGAAGGGATTTCCTGCTACGGAGGCGTCGCCAAGACTCCCAATATAGATAAGCTCGCAAGCAGTGGAACCCGTTTTGACCGCGCCTACACGTCATCCCCAATCTGCGTCCCCGCACGCGCCGCTTTCCAATCCGGTCAATACGTGTTCAACAATCGCTGTTGGTCAAACGCCCAGCCCTACACCGGCACACCCACCGGTTGGGGGCATCGCTTACAAGAAGCAGGCTATGAAACCGCCTCCATCGGCAAGCTGCATTATCGCGGCACCGAAGACAATAATGGCTTTAACGAAGAACTAGAGCCTCTCTAGGTAGCGGGCGGTGAAGGCTGGGTCTACGGCATCCTCAGGCGGCAAGATCACACGCCCTAC
>CALAJG010000100.1 GCA_937923375.1 uncultured Leucothrix sp. | reverse complement strand
CCCAGCCGCCGTGATGGCCAATGGCATGTCCTTTAACCTCATGCGCAGCATCGGTCCTGCATTGGGTGGGGTGATTGTTGTCGCTTTGGGGGCCGCGGCAGCCTTTGCCCTTAATGCCGCTAGTTATGTCGCGCTGATTTTCGTTTTAGCGCTCTGGCGCAGACCCGCTGTGATTTCCGCCTTGCCAAGGGAGCCTTTCCGGCAGGCAACCGCTGCCGGCTTTCGCTATGTTGGCCTATCGCCCAATTTGCTGAGCATTATTTTACGAGGATTTTTATTTGGCATTATGGGCGTCTCGGTGCTGGCACTACTGCCTCTGGTTGCCAAAGAATTGCTCGCTGGTAGCGCCTCAACCTATGGTTTTTTATTAGGATTCTTTGGGATAGGCGCAGTGGCCGGCGCATTGAATAATGGCAAAATCCGCGCGCGCTTTAATAATGAAACCATCGTGCGGGTGACCTTTACTGGAATGGCCCTAGGCGTTTTATTGTTGTCCGTCGGAAATGGGATGTTCTTTGCAGCCATTGCCCTATTGCTATGTGGCGCCTGCTGGGTAACGACAAATGCCTTGCTTAATGTGTCGCTTCAACTATCCACACCACGCTGGGTGGTTGGTCGCGCTCTGTCTTTTTATATGATGAGTAGTGCTGCTGGAATGACCTTGGGTAGCTGGATTTGGGGGCTAGTAGCGGAACATTACAACCTGCCATTTGCGTTAATGGTGTCTGCCGCCGCGTTAATAATCGGTGCACTAATTGGTTTTCGGTTGCCCCTACCTGAATTTTCACGCCTCGACCTGAACCCTTCAAACCGCTTTATTGAGCCAACTCTGGCCGTTCAGCTTAAACCACGCACTGGCCCCATTATGGTGACGGTGGATTTTGATATCGGTGAACAGGATATACCGGCATTTCTCGAAGCTATGTCGGCCAGACGGAGAATTCGAATTCGTGATGGCGCAAGGCGCTGGTCGCTATTGCGTGATCTGGAGCAGCCTAATATATGGACGGAAAAGTATTACGTGGCAACCTGGGTTGAGTATGTGCGACATAACCAACGCCGCACTATATCTGACGCCGGTGTTTCGGAAACGTTGCATGCGCTCCATCGTGGATCAGAACCACCGCGCGTACGCAGGTTGCTTGAACGTGAGACGGTTCCGAAGCAGGCTGATCCACATATTAAAGGGTATGAGGGGCATCATTAATGCTTCTATTTCAAAGCCAAATAGATAGCCAATAGCCAGAAATAATATGACCAGAATTACAAAACGAGACAATATTAGCTCAGCTCAAAAGTACATTGAAAACAATCTTTCAGAAGACCTTAGCATTGCTAAACTTGCACGCTATGTTTCTGTATCTCCATTCCATTTCCAAAGGTTATTCCTCAGGGATTTAGGAGAGTCTGTATCGGGATACATACGATGTAGACGCCTTGAACGTGCAGCGATGATATTAACTTCAGATTCTGAGGCATCACTCATTGATACGGCATTGGATTGTGGCTTTGGTAGTCATAGCGCTTTTTCTAAAGCCTTTAAACAGCATTTTGGCATGACACCTTCGCAATTCTCAAAAGGTGCATTAACACACCTATCCGAATCACCTCAAGACAGTCGACCTTTTTTAAAAACACTCAACACAAATAACGTTGATATGGATGTGGATTTTGTTGAACTGCCCACTTTATGGTTCCAGTATAAAGAACAGATCGGTGTTCATGATGGTGTATTTTTCCCAGACAAAGACGCAATGACTCGCGATCTAATAACGCTATCTGCCGAAAGTGATCAAGGGATTATTTCAATTTGCGGCGGGTATCGGACTAGTCCAAAAGCATTTACAGATGACTCGGCTATTGGTAGTTATGGAGGCTTATTTAGTAAAAAACCGACCAATAATTGGAGCAACAAAATTGAAGTAATACAAGCAGGAAAGTGGGCGATATTTCCACACTTCGGTCAGTTTGAGGACTTACATATGACTTGGAACAAGATATATCGCAACTGGCTACCGAGCAAAAAACTTTCAATGAAGCCCGGATGGGCATTAGAAACCTATCTTGCGATTGATGATACAAGCAAAGCCTCTGCCCAGATCTATATCCCTCTGGAAAAATAGCACGAATGGAACAGCAAGAAACGTAGGTCTTGTCATACTGCATCCATTGTTAACGACCATTTAGGTGCTTCCTATGAAAAATTATATAGATTCTTCTGCCTGTGAAATTGTCGATGCCTTGTCGTCTAAGAAACTAACTATGCCTCTGCTGTTAGAACAGTTAGATGAGCACAGGGGGCAAGTTAACCCTGATATTAATGCCTTCGATTCCATTTCTAACAAACCGGAAAAAGTACAGAAAGGGTTGTTGCAGGGTCTACCCTTAACTGTTAAGGATCAAATTGCTGTTGCAGGGTATCCGCGAAACTTTGGGTTAGATAAGCCGGCTAAAAATGAATGTGCTAAGACGGCTTCGGTTGTTCAAAAATTTATCGACGCAGGAGCAACAATCATTGGTAAAACCCATTTACCACCTTACGCTTTGGATTTTCAAACATTTAATAAAAGAGCGGGACGTACGAACAACCCTTGGGATATTGAGCGAACACCGGGTGGTTCATCAGGTGGTGGGGCGGCGGCTGTAGCAAGTGGGATGAGTTACCTTGATATTGGTGCTGACCTGAGTGGTTCTTTGCGTATTCCTGCTGCATATTGCGGTGTTTTTTCGTTACTGCCTAGTGACATTGGGAAAATCGAAACAGACGGACTAATGCTCAAGGATGCTCATTTGGAGCACTTTGCAAGACTCGGACCAATCACGCGATCCTTAGAAGATCTGGGGCTGGCGTGGTCAATTATGTCAGGTACAAAACAACCCCAAGCAGAACTCACAAAGGTGAATATTGGGGTTTGGAAATCCGAAGATGACTTTGTTGAGCCACAAATTATATCCAAGTTTGAGGAAATAACCTCCGTGTTGTCACAACAAGATCTATCGGTAACGTCAAAATCTTTCAAAACACTCTTTAATCATCAAGTTTATCAAACATTCGGTGAAATTATGGGCTTTGAGACGGGTGCATTTATTCCAGCTCCATTGCGGCTGATTATGAGATTTTTTGGAAAAAGTGTGACAGACCGCTCACCAAAATTCTTGAAGCACGTCTATTCTGGTTACAAACGTAACAAGCAGGCATATCAAAATGCTCTTTTAGCCAGAGAAGAACTACAAAAGAATTTTGATCATGAATATGAAGAGTTTGATGCTATTTTACTGCCCGTTTGTGGTGTACAACCCTTTAAGCACCGTGACCCGGATAGTGACCGTAATGGCATTCGTGACTATATAAAACCATTTGAAATCGGCGACTCCTGTAATGGCTATCTTGATACACTTACCGCCTTTACTGTGCCCGTTTCATTGATGGGAAATCCAGTGATCACTATCCCACTTGGAATGGATGGGAATGCTCTACCAGTAGGCGCGCAGCTAGTTGGAAAGAGAGGTGATGAGTGGAGGTTGCTGCAAGTTGCTAAGGTTGTTACTCAGAATTTCACAATGCATAAATCTCCGTATTTAACCAGAAATCACTAGCTTATACTGCGTAAATGAAATGTTGGAGTTCGGATCATACTGTGGCCCATAATACGCCTCTTTTATAAATTTTTAGATCAGGAGCATTTTGAATGAACAGCCAAAATACAGATGTTGGAGCACCGTTGTCTAAGAGTAGAATTTATGCGTTTCTCTAACATGATCACTGCCGTTGATGCACACGCTGCCGGAGAACCCGGACGCGTTATCACTGGCGGAATTCTCGATATGCCCGGCGACTCAGTCCTCGAAAAAATGCAGTGGATGGAAAAGAACGCGGATCACATCAGGCTACGCATGCTACGAGAACCCCGCGGCTACCCTGCCCTCTGTTGCAATGTCATTGTACCGCCCAAGCACCCTGATGCAGACGCGGGCTTCATTATCATGGAGCAAACAGAATATCCGGCGATGTCCGGCAGTAATGTCATGTGCGTCACGACGGTGCTTTTAGAAACGGGCATGTTGCCGATGCAGGAACCGATTACCGAACTAACGCTAGAAGCCCCAGCCGGGCTGATAAAAGTTCAGGCAGCCTGCAAAGATGGCAAAGTCACTAAAGTCACTTTTCGCAATGTACCCGCCTTTGCTATCCATCTCGATGTTGAAATCGATGTGCCGCATCTTGGCAAGGTTATCGTCGATATCGCTTGGGGTGGTATGCTGTATGTGATTGCCGATGCCGAGCAGCTTGGCATTGAAGTCACCTCAGAAAACGGCGGTGAACTGGTGCGAGCATCAGAAATGATTCGCGTGGCAACGGTTGAGCAAATGCCAGTGTTCCATCCCGAAACGCCGTCGTTTACCGGCCCGTCTATTTCACAAATTTCCGGACCACCGACCCATCCCAAGGCTCATCGAAAAAATGCCGTGACTTTGGCCACCGGCGTGCTCGACTGGGACAAACCCTCAACCTGGACAGGGGTGCTGGATCGTTCGCCGTGTGGCACGGGCACCTGCGCGAAGATGGCGGTGCTTCATGCCAAAGGTGAGCTTGATATAGGTGAAGAATTCATCCATGAAAGCGTGCTGGGTACCCTATTTACTGGCAAGCTGCTGGAGAAAGATAAAGTGGGGGAATACGAAGCTGTTGTCCCTGAAATAAGTGGACAGGCGTGGATTACTGGCTTTGCCAACTATGTGCTTGATCCTACCGACCCACTGCAAAATGGTTATACTGTGGGCGACATCTGGGGATAATAACAAGGTTTTACTATGAAAAGACTCGGCATTATAGGTTTCGGCTCGATCGCCCAATCCCTCATTGATATCTTGCGCGATAACATCACGCAGGAATATGTGCGGGTTTGCCTGTTGGTAAGAGAAGA
>CALAJG010000099.1 GCA_937923375.1 uncultured Leucothrix sp. | reverse complement strand
TATTAAGGGTGTAGGAGCTCGGTCGTATTCGTCAACTAGAATACTTCTGGCTTTATAGTTGATTGGGAGCTCTGTGTCCTCAACCGTTTTGGCGACCAGCAAGATCTCGTTGGAGGTTGCTGGGTCGTTCCCTATGTAGGTTGGGTTTAGGAAATCAACAGTGTTGTCTTTGGATAGCTTAGTCAGTGATTGGGAGGCTATCTCTAACCGATAAATCCCTAATTTGCGATCGGTGTTGTCTCCCTCTTCACGGCTCATTGAGACAAACAAGCTATTACCATCTGGTGCTACATCGAAGCTGTGTATTCTGACCTTTTCAGTATCCTGGCAGTCGCTGTTTAACTTAGGCCAGATCTGCCAGGTATTGTACTCGCCTTCAGGGTTACGGCGACTGACCAGTAATTTATCCTCAAAACCAACGTCGTCATAGCCTTGCGCAGGGAAGCGCAAGTCCGTTCGGTCGTCAAGCTGCGACCAGGCAATATAAAATAAGTCAGGATGCGTGCGCCCATCAATCCCATGGGTGAGGGCCGTTTGTGGTTCAAAATCTGCACCATCGGCTACTCCGGGTATTGCACTACAAGCAGTGATATCTGGCGTGCCTGTACCCTCAACCGTTGCGTTGTCGGTTGCTATACAGCCGCTTAGAATTAGCGCGCACGAAAGCGCTGCCCAAGACGTTGGGCGAAGAAATTTGAACACTGATTATCCCTCATATTATTGCCATTCTTATAGTGAATGGTCAGGGATCATCATTGATCTAAATTAGTACAAAGTCAAAAATTGGCAAGACTGATTAGCATTATATTAAGCCTTAATATAAGTGAATGGCGCTTTATATGGCTTGTTATCTTTGTTATCTATTTTTTATACATGGTTTGTAAAACAGTCGAAGAGGTTGTGGTTCCACCGGATGACTTTGAGGTGATTCTAAAGTGCGCACTGGTAACCGGACGTGGAATTGACAAACTATCACCCTCGACTTCTATGCCGGGGAGTTCTTCTATAACGTAGACAGGTTTACTCACTACCTGATGCAAGCTTTGGCCTTCTAGAGAACCTAAGTTGGCCCAATCTTCTTCAGCGCTTAAGCTGCGATCATTCTCGTACAATAGCAGGCCACCAGCGCCAGAAAAGTTACCTGCTAAATCTTCTTGTGCGGTACCCTTGAGGTAGCTTTCACCGGCTTTGATCGCAGATTCCGCCGCTTGAAAAGAAAGCTCTTTATCCCGTAGGTTAGATGCCATTTTTTGTTGCAAAGCAGTGGTTTTGGCAGATGAAATAACCAGAACAGATAGAATCATTATCAAAGTAAGGCCTAGGATAAGTGCTGCACCCGACTGCTTTTTATTGGGTAAATTTCGTTGCTTTAGTTTCATGAAAAATGCCTCTAAAAACCTACGTTTCGATTTCTTATTGCAATGGTGGAGCTGTAAACCCTACGCAGGTAACTATCTCCGTCAGGTATTTCTACTTTGGCCCCGTTGAAGTTCAAGTTTTGTGGCTCGGTCAGCAATTGGTCCTTAAATGAACGCATTAACAGGCTAATCCGAACACTGACCACGTTGCCCCAATTGCTCACTTGGTCAGCACTAACAAAATAGTTTGCTGCGCGATCATTATCAGTGTCTTCACCATATTGAACCTGCATGCTTTCTAAGCCTTGTAGCAGTTCCTCACTCGCGCCAAGTTTGCCGTCCTGACCAAGTCCATGGACAAATAATGAAGATAAGTTGCTCTGAGTTTGGTCACGCTTACCAATATAGAACACAGACTCTCTGAGTACCTGAATCCCGGATGTTGGTAAATTGATATTAATGGGGTTAAAAGTATTGTTACCCGGCGTGTTACAAGCTGAAGGCGATATGACCGCGCGAGTATCTGTACCGGAGCAGGCCGGAGAATCGCCGGTATCGCATTTGCAAACCTGCGCAAGGGTGATCGTTTTACAGTCGTTTAAAACGATAATGTCACCTTGTTCCAGATCAAAGTCGGGAAAAGTCATTTCGTCAGCTGATAGCGTATCCAAAGCAACTGACTGATCTGACGTGTGCCAGACTTTTAAAATATCGGAATTCTTAACCGAGCTGATTCCACTATCTAGTACTGTATCGGAGGTACCAACCCAATGATTATTAGGTGTTGTTATTACCGCAGCGCTGACGATTGGGGAGTAGGTTTCGCCATAGCGAGTCCCTCTCGCTTCCCACCCCTCGATGGCCATCCAAGGATGGAAAGTTGCTTCAGTAAAGTTTAGTAAGGAGGTTAAGTTTGTGTCCGATGGTGCTCGACACCCCATATTACCGGCTTTCTGTATCGTATTGGTAATTACTGAAAATGCAAATCTGGCATTTTCCTGAAGTTCAGTTTCGGCAATTAGTAGGTTGTTTGAACGCTTTACAGAGATAAAAACCTGCGACAGTCCACCAATAAGAAACACGCTAATGACCATTGCTATCAACAGCTCGACCAAAGTTAGGCCTTTCTGTGTTTTTGTCGTATTAAAATGTTGTTTGTTTGTATTCATCAGAAAGCTGCCGTAATGACAGTGCGGCGAGTTGCTTCATCGGCGTCGCTCCACCAAATTTTTATTGCATAAATATCACCAGCGCTGTCGCAGGCTGGTGTGGTCGGTGTGCCATCGTCAGGCGTTGAATCGAGACAGACCATTCCTGCACCGCCTGGTAACTTTGTGACCAGGCTGTCAGTGTCTGTACCCGCCCATTCATTCATGTCATTTTGCGCCATTTCCAAGGTGCTACAGCCAGTCGTTGTATAACAAGCGGCGTGTTTGGTAGGGCTCGGTTTGTCATAGTGACCGTCAGCTTGTCCGGCACTGTTGGATCGCATCCTTTCAAGCATGTCGTGTGCGTAAAAAACAGCCTGTGTTTCGAAGTAGGCTGAACGATTAAACTGCTGTGACTTAATTTGCATACTGGCGACGCCAATAATTCCAAATGCCATTACGATTACCGTGATAAGGGTCTCGAGTAAGGTAAAGCCTGCTGTTTTTTGTTTATTTCGAATCGTCATGGACAACTCACACTAATTTCGCTTGTTTCAACCACACGGCTACGACCTGCATTTGAGACAAGCAGGCCTTTTTTGGCCGTATCTCCCCGACTATCACAAAAGGTGAATTCATTAGCGAAGCCAGAAGCAAAGCCTTCAGGATCAAAACTCACTCGGGTATTACTGGCAATCACTGTCAGTTGATCGTGCAAGCTGTTATTGACTGCAATAATGGTCTCTGCGCTGTCAACCTGACCATCGTTATCAACATCTTCAAAGACTATCCAGCCGTTTGGCCATTGATTGCTCGAGCTTAAACACTGGTTGCTGTAAGCATTGCTCGCGCAGAGCGTAGCATTAGAGCTGCGTGTTACGGCGGTACTTCGGGCAAGCGCCAAGTCAGAGAGCAGGTCATTGTGTAGAGCCACCATTCGATTGCTCTGAACGATCTTCATTAAACCTGGCGTCGCAATTGAGATCATGGTCACGCCAATTATTAGCGTGATCATCAACTCAATCAATGTGAAGCCTGCTTGACTTGGCATTGTTGCTACTTCAGTTTTTTCCATGACATCCGTCCCGAAAATCGGCTACTTGACTCCCTCAGCATGCCGACATCATCCGTACCGGTTAGGTACTTTCCTTCAGTGCTGGCGCTGTGGCTGATAATGGCAGGTGAGTCAAAGATCATGCCCAGGGAAGGCTTTCTGACTCCCGAAATAATTGTACTGTTATCGTTATATGCAACGTTGTCTAGCTCAGTAAATGACTTGTCATTGTTGAGGTCAATCGGAATCTCTTTTAGTCGAGCTCCGTCCACTGCATTAAGCTCCATTAGCCAGCTTTTACCGCTCCAGGTACATTCTGACGGCGAAGGTGCCAGTGTTGTGAAGATTAACCGGCCTTCTCTCAATAACGCCTGTGAAATTACCCGCTCACCATCGTCCGTGTCATTGGGTGGCGTCGCAAGATCCATGTACCAACCTTGTTTGCTGGAGTAGTCAACACTGTTAGCAGAGGTCACGCGGCTTATCAAATCATCAGCGACTATGATTTCTTGTAGTATTTCTTGCTCGACTAATTTGCTCATGACGACAGGTTGGCCGTTATCATGGAGACCATAGAAACTATCGATAACACCGCTTTGATCCGACCTGAAGTTGTCACCGATGTCGGTGTACTTGCCCGTTCCAAAGTAGACCATCAGTCCTCCCTTGGGGTTTCTACCAACCTGCGGTTTTGCCGTAATTTTCTTGGCCAAGGCACACGATGAATCGGCACAGGCCCGGAACATGGGTGCAGCGACGTTTGAGCCATATTTACTTTCCCAATCAGCAGGGTCAGCGCTACTGACATCGAAAGCCCATAAGTTACCCTGTAGATCTCCGGCATAAATTGTGTCGGCAATGTAATCACCGTCGCTGTCTACTGCAGTGGGTGATGACAACCCATTTTTTGCGGTGCTGGAACCAACTCCTGTGTTGATAGCTTTGACCAAATCACCGGTTTGAACATCAATTATGAACAGCACTGCTTGGTTAGAACGACTATCATAGCCGTTAGCAACTATTGCTACCCACTGGCCATTTTTCATTCGTACAACCACAGGCTCGGGTGTGCTAAAGCCCATGTGGCTGGCAAAAGTGGTGGCACTGTCGGCGGACTGTTTGTCGGAGATTTCCCAAAGCACCTTATTTTTGGTGAAGGTCTCAGGGTTACTTACATCCAGAGCGTAAATTGCCTTGCCACCCAGCCCCAACGTTCCGACTAACACGGTGCGCCATTGGCCACCGAAGTAAGCATCAGCAACCGTTGAACGACCATCTACAAGATACTCATGGGGTAAACAATCGTCATCGTTGCACCCGTACTTTGGATTACTGATAGTAGCGATTTTGGGGAAGATTTCATTCGGGATGTAAGCAAATAGCTCCTTACCGTTCTTAGCATCAAAAGCATGTAACATGCCGTCATTGGCACCCACAAATAACGTGTCTTTGGTGGCGCGCTTGGCAACTAAATAACCGGCATAGCTGCTA
This sequence comes from uncultured Leucothrix sp., assembly GCA_937923375.1. Classification (GTDB taxonomy): domain Bacteria; phylum Pseudomonadota; class Gammaproteobacteria; order Thiotrichales; family Thiotrichaceae; genus Leucothrix. The sequence continues at coordinate 4,915 of CALAJG010000099.1, read as the reverse complement.
CCCTCGCCCCCAGAAAGTTGCTTGTAGCCATAATTGGTAATGCTGCTACGGAAGTTGAGATTGGAGTGCACGATGTCGCCCATGACACTATCGCGTCTTCTGAATAAGTTGCCTTCATTATCAGTACTGCCTTTGGCCCACTTCAGTCGTTTTTTACCAGTACTGACAGAGCCTCCATGACGTAACGCCAGCTTCTGTGTCGCGTTAAGTTTGTTCCACTGAAATTTAGCCCCCGGTGTGCTGTCACCCGTATTGTTGTAGGTGATTATGTTTCGGGTAGTGTCGCCCAGCATATCGGTGGCATTCCATACGACGGATTTGATATTTCCATCGGAGTCTGCTGTTTTTAGGTTGTAGGCTGTAATATCACCGTGCCAGTTATCTCGATTAAACGACGCTTGATATAGCAGCGTGTCTTCGCTTAGATTGAGCGAGTTTGCGGATACAGAGCCTGTTGGATAGCTAGCGTAGGCCAGGCCATTCATATCGCAAGACATAGGGGTGCTTGACGTAGAGATCTTATAGTCTTCCGATTCTCCACTATCTGCCGCTCCGGTACTTCCAAGTCCTGGTGTCATTGACCAACGAAAGCGCATGAATGTCTTGGAACTTGTGGTTGATTCTGGAACCTGAGTGTTAAACGATATTAGCCCGCTAATGGCACTAGTATCATTTACGCCGCCGTCTTGTAAATCGGTTGCGATCTGCTCATTAGCATCGTTAAAGTCACCATCACCATTCCAGTCAGCCCAGGCTTGTAAGTAACCACCGGCACCAGAAACATTCGCCGTAATGGTGGTTGATGTGCCAGGCGTGATTGGTGTAAAGGTTATTCCATCATCATCTGATCCATCACCATCAGCATTTTCACTGGCGATAGAAGTATTCTCACTATCGACTTTATAGCCAAGGCGTATGTCAGAATCAACCGAGTGGTTTGCTGTTCCATAATTATTGGTTGCGCCAGATGGGTGGGTTGTGCCATCTTCCGGAGAATCTGAACAGTCCGGCATTGGGCTGGAAAGCTCAACATTGAAACCACCAATATGGCCCCAGTTCATGAAACGGACCATAACCTGGTCATCGGCTTCTAACTTGATTGTTGCACCCACTCCAGCGCCAGGACGAGGGTTCGGTGCGCCTCCTCCTGGGAAGTAGGCATAGACTCTTGCGCCATTGACAAAGACTTCGATGACATCGTCAAATACATCTTCTTCACCATAGCCAAATTTCAATTCGCCTCGGAACGTCATCTTTTGACGCATATCAATTTGATAGAAAGGGTTGCCGGAAGAGGTCCAGACAGATCCCGTGTAGCTCGGATGATGTAGGTTTGGTGAGGTGGGTGTTTCAAACTGACTCCAGCGCTTGTCTAGCTGAGAGCCTTCTGACTTAATAGTGACTGTTGTTTCACCATTACCGCCCCAATAAGCTTCGCCGCGAAATATTTTTTGTCCCGGATTGCCGACTCCATTCAGACTCCCCGTGGTATAAATGGCATCTTCTACACCGTCTGTACCTTCGTAGTAACTAGTGGCCCAATAACCCTTTGGGAACGTTAAGTCTTCCAGTCCGTCAGGTGATTCACTCAATGGTGTGACGGCCTCGCAGGCTTTAATATCCATTGATGGGCTTGGAGGGGCAACGGGCTCTACCGGAGGAAGGTTAATGAAATTAGTTAGGCAGCTACCATCCTCTCCATCGGTGGCTCCCCATTTAGGGTCGCCAACTAGTGCGCCGAGCTTACTTATGCCTGATGATCCACCTTTGGCTGTCCAATGCACTGAGGCACAGCTTGGCCCATTAAGTATGACAGTTCCGCCACCGCCACCGCCACCGGTGCCGTGTGCGTAAAACCTATTGTATTCATCTCCTCCATGGCCGCCAGGTACCTCGATTTCAGGTTTTCCTACAATACCGTCGGTAATAACCAAGCCAATAGCACCGCCAGCACCACCACCATCTGCACCATTACCGTCATCATTGTTCGAAGAAAGACCCTTCGAGAGTATGTCGCCACCATTGCTGACTAATTTTTTTGCACGAATAATGACGATTCCACCACCTGCACGTGCGCCACCTTCTGCTGCTTGTGAAACTTCTGAGCCAGAGCCGCCGCCGCCGCCCATAAATAAACGATTCATTGGGCTATAGTCCAGGCTTTGACCTCCTAGCCCCCCATGGTGACTGGTAAAGTCGCACAGATCTAACTCACGGCCACCAAGACCTCCGGCACCGAAGTTACCGCCACCGCCGCCGCCGCCGTCGGTGATATTTCCGCCACCACCACCGTTAGCGTTATGTCCTTTTCGGGCTCTATGATTTGCCACGTCAACAACCACACCTTCACCCTTGTTGCCAGTTGCTCTTTGCAGTGGTCCGGTATAATTGCGTTGATCAGAAGCGCAAGAATCAAAAGGTTGTTCGCGAGCCAAATCGCCACCCTTGAAGCCTAATCCTGAGACATCAATGGTGCCTTCAAGGGTAATTGTCCCTGTGTCGTCGATGGCCACAACACCACCTTTTTTACCATCCCATGGCATTGCAGAAATCGTCCCGTTGAGTACCTTGTTAGTGTACTTTTCAACCCGAATAAGTTGTACAGCTCCAGAGACCTGAAAATTCACACTTGGTTTCTCAGTTAGCACGACAGTGTCACCGGCTACAGTCGCGATTTCAACAAATTCAAATCGCCCTGCTGAATTGTAGTTGGTAATGTCACCATGGACGGAAGAGTCGGATCGGTTTACTTGTACGCCTTTCATTTGTATCAGCAGTGCAGAATCACCAGAATTGAAACCAACTGCTGAGTCCAATGTGATATTTTGATTAATAATATTGGTAACGGCAGCGTAACTATTGATGATTGTGCCAGTTGCCGGCTCATCACTAGGCGAGGAAAAAGTACCACCAGCAGCTGAAGCGGGGGCAGTAAACGCTATCTGTAAGGTAAGAGCCATGAAGGACGCGAGTGATAACTTGCGAAGAAAGTTGCAAACTGTCATTTTTATACTTCTTATTTTTAGTTAAAAATACCTGAACTAACGCTACTATTATTTTTATTATTGCTGTTTGTTGCTCAGCTGTTACTTTGTAGATTGGGGGTAATCTTTTGCTACAAACATTATTATCTAAATCCAGAACGCTAGCTGAATCAGAAATTAATTTCGATGGAAGGTGGTTTTGAGCTTTAGCAGAATCTGAATATTACGGTGAAACCTTGAACGCTAAACAAACCCGTTTCTATTATAAAAATGATACAACAGCCCGTAATAGCGCGTTAATCATTGTTTGTATAGGCGCCTTTCTGGTGCCACTGTCACTGTCTGCTTCTTTAGTAGCAATTCCTGCTATTGCTAAAGATCTTGCTGCAAATGCGGTCTATGTCAGCTGGATTCCAGCGGCGTTTATCTTGAGTAATTTGGTGGTGATGCTGCCGGCAGGGCGAGCCTCTGACATCTATGGCCGTAAGCGTATTTATCAGCTGGGAAGTGGAATTTTCTTAGTTGGCAGCATTATGGCTGGTCTCTCTCAAAATATCGAATGGTTGTTATTTGCTCGCGTGATACAGGGCTTTGGCGCAGGCATGTTCTTTGGTACTGGAATGGCCATTATCGGCAGCGTTTATCAGGACGGAGGCCGCGGCGCGGCATTAGGTTGGGTAGTTGCCTGCGTCTACTCCGGCTTAAGTGTAGGCCCACTGCTCGGAGGCTGGCTCACTGATAACTTGGGTTGGCAGTCGGTGTTTTTTTCAATGGTGCCGTTTATCCTGGCGAGCATTATTCTCACCTTTATTAAACTTAAAGGGGAGTGGTCGAGTGAGGACGCTCAAAAGTTGGATTGGACCGGGTCATTTTTACTCTCTTGTTTGTTTTTGACACTGTTTATCGGGTTTACCAATCTGCCAGCTGCCTATGCCTTTGTGCTGCTGCTCATCGCTGTTTTGCTGGGATTCCTGTTCACTCAGCATAACAAGCGTGTGAAATTCCCCGTTGTAAACCTAAAGTTAGTTTGGCAAAACCACGGCTTATCACGCTCGCTAGTTTCTTCGATAATGATGTATGCGGGAAGCTATGGTTTACAGTTCCTGATGGGTTTGTACCTGCAATACAACCGTGGCTTTTCACCAACTGATGCCGGAAAGTTTTTAATGATCCAAGCGATCATTATGGCAGTATTGGCACCCACCGCAGGTCGTTTATCAGACCGTTACGCGCCAAATCTGATTGCGGCAGCCGGCTGTTTCATGGCGTTGCTGAGTTATGCCGTCATGCTGTTTTTAGATAATGAAAGTCACGTCGGCATTATTATCGTTTCACTAGTGTTGTCGGGAGCTGGCTTTGGTTTGTTTTCAACGCCTAATAGCAATGCTGCATTGCAGTCGATTAGCGTAGAAAAACTGGGTATTGCCTCTGCTTTAGTCAGCATGTCGAGGCTGATAGGGCAGTTACTGGCAACGACTTTTATCACCCTGATGATGTCGCTCTCTATCGGCAATGCCGAGATTGTGCCAAGTAACTATGACGCATTGCTGCAAGTGTTCAAGTGGACGGTTGGGGTATCGCTTATTTATGCCTTACTCGCAACCTATACCTCTATGTCTGCCCGCGCGAGGTGAGTGCAAAGTTGGTTAAATGAAACAAAAAAGCAGACTTCCTTACGAAAGTCTGCTTTATCTGGAGGATGTATTTAGAAATTAAGCTTTCGCTAAATGCCCTTCTTCCTCACGTCTGATTCGACCTTTCTGAGCGAACCAAACTAGGGCCATCAAACCTAGAGCTAGGAGGTAGAACCACTGCTTAGCAGGCCTGTCCTCATTCTTGATTTGAACACTTTTGATTTCCCAGTCAAAGTCGATCTTCTGCTTTTCAGCTACGCCACCAAAGACGACGTTATCAACAAATAACTTGCCATC
>CALAJG010000098.1 GCA_937923375.1 uncultured Leucothrix sp. | reverse complement strand
AAATACTACGACCCTCGTAAAGTGTTGCGGGCGGGTGAAGAGCGTTTTGTAAAGCGTTTGGAGACGTCGTTTGCGGATCTCAATTGTATTGGCCGGAATAAGTAATTTCTTCCGGTAATGAATCTAAGTATGTAAGCCACCGGAAGCGGTGGCTTTTTCATGATACTTGTTATAACAAGTAAAAGCGCCTATAGTTAGATTATGAATAAACACTATATGGTGAAATAACTCCATGATTGATCAAAGCAAAAGACAAACGCTGAAAGGTTTAGCTGCGGTAACCGGAGCTGCAATAGCAGGAACTTTGCCTATGATGGCAAGTGTAGCATCAACGTCTGAGGTAAAAGTAGCAAGATCCTTTCAAGTATGGCCGCCGGTTGCTGTACCGTCTCAAATTGCAGTAACAACACGTATTTCAACCGAGGACAATGATCTGGAGGTAGTGCTAACCAACGAAAGCAATCAGCCAGTGACTATCACTCAATTGATACCCTCGCAGGTAGACACTGCGCGTGGTAGTTTTGACTTTTCCCAAGTGTTAGATAATGGACCGCGTCAGATTGAAATAGGGGAGAGCATCTATGTGCCGATTAAGCACCATTCGGTAGCGCTGGGTGAGGAAGCCGCTTTGAGTTCGTTGCAAGAAACACTGCAGAAGGACCTTAGCATTGTCACAGATGCTGATATTTTTGCAGCGGTTAGTTACTCAACCTTGTTTGATGCATAACCAAGTACGCTCATAGCAAGTTAGGCCATCAAAGAAGAGGCTGCTCAGGCATAATCTTCCTTAGAAGGAAAGTTTGCTCCGAGCAGTCTTCTTTAGTATTGCTGGTTATGTTAAAGCTGTTGTTATTGGTCTTCAGTTTTGCTCATTGTACCTTTGGCCATACTGTCGTCAGCGGACTTTGTACTGTCACTGTCAGCAGCTTTAGCGTTGGGCTCCGGCTCGACATCCTTCAACCACTTCGCCTTATCCAGCTTCTCAATGATATTTTTTGCAGTAAAGCTACTGACTTGAAAGTACTCCGGTCGATCGGACACTTTTAAAGCATAGTCTTCGGAGTCTTTGATTTTGCCAAACCGATAAGATCGTTCGCCACCATCATAGGTAAGTTTCAAATCTAGCTCAGCGTTTTCAAGTCCATAGTCAGGCTTGCTTTCTTTACCTAGCACTTTATTGAATCGCATGTTTACGAGAGGAGAAACGGCATCTTTTAGTGCCTGCTGATTAAGCGTTTTTCCAGCCTCCAGCGTAGTGGCTTTCCATTCCATCGTTTTATCATCGCCTGACTCACTGGCTTTGCTCTTCTCCAATGTCATACCAGCCAGCTCAAGCTTTTTCGCATCGTCACTATTTAGTACAAATATTCCTTTGTCCTGCCAGTCATCAAGCGATGCAGGGATATCGTAACTACCAATAGCAGCGGTATAAACCGCATCCTGTGCTCCATTTCGTACGTGGCTTTTTCGAGCGCCAGCACCGCTACCCACATAGATTTCTGCAACGGTATCGTCAGAGCTTTTTATCTGTAAATGACGTTCGAAATCTTTATCGGCTACTTTGAATCGGCTCAACGCACTCTCTGAAGTCGCAACAGGTAACCCAAACTTGAGTTCACCCAACTTAGTTAGCATCGAGTCCACTTTGCCTGATTCAGTCGGAAAGTCGCCTGCTGTCAGCCATTTGCCACCTTTCTTGGATAATTCAACAGATTCATCACCGTCACTAATGATCAGACGATCAACCTTTGACTTTTCAAACGCCAGTAAACTGCTTGAAGCTGCCTGATCGTTTAACGATGTTTTACCAGAAAATGCCCAAACTGCCAGAGCAACTTGTATCACGGCCACAGCGGCCAGTATTGTGATTATTGTTTTCATAATTTATACCTCCGCTAATAAACGTGTGTACTGTTTCTGCTTACTTTTTTGACGCAGCTTGCGCCATCCCCAAACCATCAGGAGCCCCAGTATCGCTAAACCATAATTGAGATATTCCCAGAAGAATCGAGTGGACTGAGTCATCGGCTCAAGCGTGCGGGCGAACTGTGCCCGGCCTCTTATGCTCAGCAAGCTTTGATCATCCAAAGACCAATCAATGGCGTTTTGTATAAACTCCAGCGGACGGGTGTAATAGGTTCCCTGTCCTTGAGATGCCAAGCTTTGCACTTGGTCGGAGGCAAAGGTGTTACTGGCTAATAAAATGATGCGGGCTGAGTCAGATGAGCGTTCGATGACGCTAGTAACAACTGTTTTATCTTCTTCCTTATTGGCGTCATCTTCTGGCGGAGTGCCGTTATTAATTTCATCAGCTAAGGCTTGAGGCGACTCAGGTTTATCCTTAACTTCGAGCAGCGGCGAATCCTTACCCTTAAACCATGACTCAAATCGTCCATCCACTGCAACGGCTAACAGTTCACTGCCGCGTTCATCCGCTGGTTTAAAACCTGTCTGCGGAAAGCTGCGATAATTAGGCATAATGTTCAACGCTTCAGAAACCCAGCTTTGATTAGAAGATTTCAATAATTCTGCAACGTTGCGATCCTTATTTTTCGCTTTATCAACATCAATTGGTGACGCCCAGTTCAAGGTCAACTGCCGAAGTGCAGAGGTCGTTGGGTTATCAGCACTTAATGATGCACCCCTTAAGTCCGGGAAGTGAGGGTAGGGCATCATCTTAATTTCATTCAGCGACAAACCACCTAAATTCCGCCGTACTGGCACCGGTAGTGATGCGTTCTGTGGATCGAGCACCATGTTGTTTTCAATCGTTAAGCCGTGGTGCTTCAACCAGTCTTCCATCCCTGAAGTATGATTCTTGGCATCCAAACTGTTAGTAACGGCCACATCAAACGCAGAAGTTGCCAGCATTACTGTGCCGCCTTGCATTAGGAATTGATCTACTGCAAACAGCTGCTTGTCATCTAACTTATCAGGTCCCAGTAGCACCAACATGTCGGCTGCTGTCGGTACCTGTCCATCTTTCAAGTCGGTATCGATAATCCTGGCATTCTCACCCACCATTTGACGCAGGCCACTGTAGCTTTTGCCTTGGGGTGGTTGTGGCATATAAGGATTAGCCGATGCTTGCTGTGGGGGTGTCACCAGGGCAATGGTCTTTAGATAACCCGGTGCCATGCGTTTTACGGCGGCTTCAATGGACTGTTTGATACTCGACTGATCCAACTGATTAGGCAGTGGAACCTGTACCAACTCACCCTCACCTTGTAGCAGCATGTAAAACCAGAATGGCTTTGGGTCAAATATATTGGCGATCTGCGGACCGAAACCATAGTTTTTCTGAAGCTGTTTGGCTAAAGCGGGATCAGCATCCGGATCAGCAAACGTAACTTCAAACTTGCCGGCTGAATCTTTCTTAAGTGTCTCGACTGTCTCAGTCAATTGTTTACGCAGCTCGGCTAACGATTGAGGCAGCTTATTCTCCGCTGAAACATAGGCCGTGAATTTTACAGGTTTTTTCAGGCTGCTGAAGATATTACCGCCAGCTTGATAGGCATTGGCAATCTTTTTCACCGAACGAGTAATAGCGTATTCAGGGTTTTTTAATAGCACTTCAGGCTCTGATGAGCCATCGCCTTTAACCTCTATCAAATCGTTAAAGGTCAATGTTTCGTATTGGTCGCCATAAGCGACAACCAGATCAAAATAGGAGTTCACAACACCCGATTCATAGCGGCTGGCCATGCGAAATGGCACCGGCCGGATGCCATATTTCTCGGCTGCTTCTTCCTCTAAAGACTGGTCGGTGTGTGGGTCAACAAATTCAACACGCACTCGCTCGCCACCCACTATTTGATATTCCTCTAGCAGGTCTTTTATTTGCGGGGTAAGCGGCTCGAGCAGTGGGTGACTCTTCGATGAGAAATAGCCACGAATTAATAATGGCTCCTGCAGTTGTTGCAGGTATTGACGTGTCGAATCTGATAGGGAGTAGATTTTACCTTCGGTCAAATCAACGCGAGCTGAGCCGATGGGATTTAACCATACGTTGGCTAATATGAAATTCAACACCGCAAGACCCAGCACCATCATCCACTGCTTATGTTTGGACTGAATCGGGTTGCCCGCCCAGCGGAATCGTTCCAGTGAGAACAGGTTAAGCGCTAAAAATATGCCTACAATCGATAGATAGTAATAAAGGTCTCGAACATCAAGAACGCCTCGCGTAATCGAGTCAAAACGCGAGCCGGTGCCTAATAGCTCCATGAAACCTGAAACTTTATGACCAAATAAGTTAGTCAGCACACCCGAGCCAAGTAAGTAAAAAATACCGGCCACAGCAACCGTCAGAATCAACGCAACTACCGGATTGTCGGTACGCGCACTCATGTATAAACCGATTGCGATATATGCTGCTGCCAAAAACAGGCTGGCTAGGTAGCCGCCCAGTACTGGCCCCCAATCCAACGGCCCAATCATCGAGACCGTTAGCGGTAACGGGGCAGTTAGTAGTAACGCCAATGCCACCAAGGCTAGGCTGGCAAAAAACTTACCTAGCACCAGTCTAAGAGGAGAGACTGGACTCGTCAAAAGGCTTTCCAAAGTTCCCGAGCGCCTTTCTTCGGACCAGCTGCGCATGGTCAAGGCAGCCACCAAGAAGATTAGCAGGATAGGCATCCAGCGAAATAGTGGTTTAAGGTCGGCGATATTGCGGGCAAAAAAAGCCTCTCCCCAAAAGAAAATAAATAGGTTTACCAGTAAAAATGCACCCATGAACAACCACGCGGCAGGGGAAGCAAAGAAACTGTTGAATTCCTTACGAAACACTTGAAACATAACTGACCCTCCTATGCTGCAACAGGTTGAGGTTGTTTATTAGAATGTGTGTCTGAGTTTATTTGAAACTCACCCGAGTTGACGTCTGCAAAGACTGTTTCGAGATTGCGCTTTTCAGGCTGTAAGCTGAATAGCTTGTCGCCTTCGGCTAAAACGGCAGCGGCAACCTCTGAGGCAGTGTCGGCGCTGGCTTCAAGCACATAAGTCATTTTGTTATTGACCAGCTCAGTTGATTTGACTGCTTTCACCCCCTTGATTTTCTTCAGATAGTTAGCAGCTTTTTGATTATTCAGGGTCAGTAATAAATGCTGTCCTGACTGCAAGTCGTCTAGCTTTGCATCAACTGCCAACTCACCGCCACGCATGATCAAAACACGCTCGCAGACGGCCTGAACCTCCTGAAGGATATGAGTTGAAATAATCACCGTGGCACTTTGGGCAAGCTCCCGAATCAACTCGCGCATTTGTCGAATCTGGGTCGGATCAAGGCCGTTGGTTGGCTCGTCTAAGATGATGATATCCGGCTCGTGCAAAATTGCCTGCGCCACGCCAACGCGCTGACGTAAACCCCGCGATAGTGTCTGGATTGAAGCCGTCGCTTTATCAGCGAGGGAGGTTCGTTGAATTGCACGGGCGATCGCTTTACTTTGTTTACCCTTCGGCACGCCGTGCAAGCTGGCTTGATACTCCAGATAATCTATAACGGTCATTTCTGGCCAGACGGGGCAGTTTTCTGGTAAGTAACCAATGCGCTTCTGAATCGCTTGTGTATGTTTACCAACCTGAAGGTTGTCGATGCGAATATCGCCAGAGGTAGGCTCAAGATAGCCTGTGATCATTTTCATAATAGTTGTTTTACCAGCACCGTTATGGCCTAGCAATCCAACCACCTCGCCAGGTTGAATCTCAAATGAGACAGTATCAACGGCTTTGAAGTCGCCATAAAGACGACTCAGGTTATTGATGTGAATCATGTTTTTCCTCAATGTTTGATTTTTCTATTAAGGTTAATATTTGTTCTTTTTAGTAGTTTTTTGATATGAAAACGGGAGTATTCTAGTAATTTTTTTTTATTTTTCAAGAGCCCAAAAAAGTAGAAATATTACAATATTTTCATATTTCCGACTGTCTGGTAACGCTTTCAGTTTTGAAGTGCATCTACTAACATTAGGTCACAGTCATGCTGTTTCTGTGCAGCAAAAAATAGTAAGCCTTCGCCAAAAAGCCTAACAACAATCTAAAATAATACGATGCGAGAGTTCTATGAAAAAAGCAGCCATTGTTATTGCTGACATCCAGCTAGGTGGGGGACAACGTTCCGCGCTTAATTTCGCCAGCGCCTTGTCTAAAGATCACGAAGTAACCTTAATAGTGTTTCACACCGTGGAGCAGCAGTATGAAGTACCTTATCGCTTGGTCAATATTAAGTGTCCTGATAAGTTTAATGTTGTGGGGAAGGCTTACAATGTTCTGAAACGAGCTTTCAAACTAAGACGTCATTTTAAGGCCGAAAAATATGATTACATCTTCGGCTTTATGGAAACAGCCAATTTTCCGACAGTGATCGCCTCATCAAAGTCTATCCTATCGGTGCACTGCAACCCGCATGAGTTGAATAGCTATGAGTCAATACTGGCTCGCGCTTTGTACCCACGTGCACAGCATGTTGTAGCAGTCTCAGAAGACGTTGCGACGATTCTACGTGAAGATTACAAGCTAAAGAAAGTGTCCAGAATATATAATCTGGTACCTTTTGAGGATGTTCAGCGAGAGGGCGCTAATGCTTATCAGCATGACAAACCGTATTTGGTTGCACTAGGTCGTTTGTCTGAGGTAAAGCGTTTAGACATTCTTGTTGAAGCTTATTCAAAGTCAGCGCTTAAGCAGGAGGTTGATTTGTTGATTGTGGGGGAGGGCAGCGAACGAAACTCACTAGAAAAACAAATTGATACGCTTGGTTTGGAAGAGAAGGTTATCTTAACCGGCTCTCAGTCTAACCCCTTTACCTACTTAAAGGGGGCTGAGTTTTTGATGTTGTCTAGTCGGACTGAAGCATTTCCCATGGTGTTAATCGAAGCGCTGGTTCTTTCTTGCCCGGTTGTGGCAACTGACTGTCCAACAGGTCCACGTGAAATTGTTATCCAGAATGAGAACGGTTTGCTTGTCGAAAATGAGAATGTTGATGCATTGTCGGCGGCTATGGATAAGCTCTATAGCGACAAGCAGTTGTTAGCTCATTGCCGGGAAAATGCCTTAAACTCGGTTCAACATCTGGCTGCTGATAAAGTGGTTGAGGAGTGGTTGGCCTTGGGCGACGAGCATTCACAAAAAGCAACGGCTGAGTTAGTGCAAGAGAGTTAACAGAAACACGAGAACTTGACTCAGACTGGGCATGTGATCACAATTGCTGGTCTCATGTGTACTTTTAAATGGTACACGCCATATTTTGAAAACAGTTCTCACAGAGAAGTACGCATGAAAATTGGTATCCTTGAAACTGGTTTACCGCCGACTGAATTGAGTGATGTCTATGGCAGATATGGAGAGATGTTTGTCCGCTTTGTAGGGGATAACGATAAGACGTTTAGCTTTGAAATATTCACAGTGCTTGAAGATCAGTTTCCGGAGGATGTTAATCAGTGTGATGGCTACCTGATAACGGGGTCTAAGTTTAGTGCTTACGAAGATCTACCTTGGATTCACCGGCTAAAGTCATTGGTGCGGGAAATCCACAGTGCTGAGTTGCCAATGATTGGTGTTTGTTTTGGCCATCAGGTTATTGCTGAGGCATTGGGGGGGAAAGTTGAAAAATTTAGCGGTGGCTGGGGGGTTGGTATCCATCAATATGAAATTACGCAGTCTCAGCCAGATGTTTTGCCAGAGTCTCAACAAAAGCTCACTATCAATGCATTTCATCAGGATCAAATCAGTATCCTGCCAGAGGGTGCAGAGGTCTTCGCTACATCTGATTTTTGTGAATATGCTGGCGTTGTTTACGGCGATAAGATATTGACTGTACAGGCGCACCCTGAGTTTACGATTCCTTTTACAGACTCGTTGTTATCATCAGATCGTGCAGAAATTGTTCCCGTAGAAACGCTTCAACAAGCGTTGAGTCGGCTTCGTGAATCTGATGCATCGATTGACTCAAATGTATTGAGCCAGATGATGCAAAAATTCTTTCGGAAGTTTGCTGAAGCTTCTTAAGGCTAATCGTCAGAGACAAACCGCTGCTTAGACTTCCTATCTCGATATTTGACAGTAATTTCCTCATCGGCATCGGCAGGGTCGTACATGCCCAATACGATTCCTCTGCGCCTTGATTTGCCGCGCATTTGCCGAAGTTCATTCTCTGAGAGGGTAGTGCGTTGGTTAACGCGTCTCCACCATTGGCTTAGTGCCAAAAACAGTCTTGACATGACTTCAACATGTTCGGGCGCTTCACTCGCTCCCAGATCAACCAGTTCGTTAGGGTCGTTTTCTCTATCAAACAGCATCGGGCGGAAATCGCCTTCTGCAAAAATATATTTCCAACGTTTATCAGTGACCATATAAAGCTGAGCGTCACGCGGATTAATACCTAATTTAATAGCAGCCGGAGTGACTGAATAATCATATTCACTAAAAGCATAGTCACGGATGGCTTGGGTAGTGTTGCCATAAACCAGCGGCAACAGCGACTTGCCCTCAATTATATGATCAACATTATCCTCAAAATCGCCACCTGCCACTTCATAAAACGTTGCGGCAAGATCGATGCTCTCAACTAGCTCATCACAAACTAATCCACGGGTGCTATCTGCTTTAGCAGAAGGGTCGTAAATAATCATCGGTACTTTGACCGAGGGCTCATGAAACAAATCTTTTTCACCCAGCCAATGATCGCCCATATAATCACCATGGTCAGAAGTGATGACAATCATCGTATCATCCATGCGGCCGGTATTTTCGAGGTGATCGAATAAATGTCCAAGTTGATCATCTGCTTGCTTGATTAATCCCATATAAGTCGGAATAACCGTTTCCAACACTTCATCACGTCGGAATGCCTGACCGACAACATTATTCATAAATTGTTCGTAGACAGGATGAGGGGCAGCTTTCTCATTCTCGTCGCGAACCACCGGAATAATGTCTTCTTTGCTATACATGCTATGGTAGGGCTCAGGGACAATGTACGGCCAATGCGGTTTGATGTAGGAAAGGTGACACATCCAGGGAGCGTTGCCATCACTATCCATTTGGTCAATGAAGTCGATACAGCGACGGGTCATGTAAGGTGTTTCAGAATCTTCTTCTTTAATATTGGCAGGCTTATTGGCATGCATCATCATCCAACCCGACGCAACATCACCGTTATCATCGATGCCTGAATTTGCATAATCGTGCCAAGGGTTTTCGCTGTCATAGCCTTGAGAAATAAGGTACTCGTTGTAAGTAGATTTTTGTTGATCGTAAAAACCATCAGGGCCTTCAGCCCACAAACCGTCATCTCGACAAAATACATCAAAGCCGCATTCAGCAACGCGGGCTCCAATGATGCTGTCAGCAGGAATCCCTAAGCGATTCATCCCTTCGATATCCGCACGCATGTGAGTTTTGCCAATTAGATAGGAGTTCATTCCAAGCGTGCGCAAATGGTCTCCTATGGTGACCTCTCCCGCTCTTAGGGGATAGCCATTCCACAGGGAGCCGTGACTTGAAGCATAGCGGCCCGTGTAAAAACTCATTCTTGACGAGCCACAGATAGGCGATTGTACATAGCAGTTGGTGAAGCGAACGCCCTGAGATGCCAATTTATCTATATTTGGCGTATGTAACGTCGGGTGTCCATAGCAGCTGAGGTAGTCGAACCTTAGCTGATCAAACATGATAAATAATATGTTCTTAGCTTTGCGAGCCATATTTACTATCTCTAAATGATATTATCATTATAGAATATTTTATATGCTATGGCAAATAATGAGGAAATTTTAAGCTCTAATGTGAATTGAATCTAACTTATTTAGGCTTGTTCTTGGTGAAATTAAGATTCTAGTATGAATAAAATAGAATTTTTAAATGGTTTGAAGTGCATAGAAGCAACCACTGATAGGCGCTTCTATGCAATTAGCGGTTGTTACTGCTAAGCGTTAACGTCTACCACAACGCGCCCGCGAACTTCGCCTTTTAAGAGCTTTCCAGCGGTAGCAATGGCGTCAGATAAAGTGATTTTCTCAACGACTTTTTCGAATGTTTCAGCTTTTAAGGTCGTTGCTAGCTTGTCCCACGCCGCTTCGCGCTTTGCAACCGGTGCATTAACACTATCCACACCAGCTAATGTCACGCCACGTAGAATGAAAGGCATCACTGTTGCTGGTAAATCAAAACCCTGTGCTAAGCCACAAGCGGCCACGGTGCCGCCATATTTTGTCGATGCGCAGGCATTTGCCAGAGTGTGGCTTCCCACGCAGTCGATTACGCCTGCCCAACGCTCTTTTGCTAACGGCTTGCCCGGTTCTGAAAGTTCGGCACGATCCATGCAAGCAGCAGCCCCTAGTTCTGTAAGGTAGGCGGACTCCTCAGGGCGTCCAGTTGAGGCGACAACTTCATAGCCATAAGCGGCTAAAATAGCCACTGAAAAACTACCCACACCACCATTGGCCCCTGTCACCAGAATTTCACCATCCTCTGGTTTAACGCCCTGATCTTGCAGCGCCATTACACATAACATGGCGGTGTATCCCGCTGTTCCTATTGCCATTGCCTGATAAGAGTCGAGGCTCGCAGGCAGAGCTATCAGCCAGTCACCGCTAACACGGGCCTTCTGTGCTAAGCCTCCCCAATGGACTTCGCCAACCCCCCAACCGTTAAGAATCACTTTATCGCCAACTTGCCAGTTTGCATGCGAACTTTCCGTTACGGTTCCTGCAAAATCGATTCCCGGTACCATTGGATAATGGCGAATGACGGGTGCAGCACCAGTAATTGCCAGACCATCTTTGTAGTTTAGCGTTGAGTAGTCGATATCTACCGTGACATCGCCATCTGGTAATTGTGATTCATCAATAGTTTCCAGTGATGAGGTGATTTTTTTGTCTTCACTGCGATTTACGAGTAGGGCGTTGAATGACATGATTTCTCCGTTTCTCTCTATCTGAATGTTAAGTTCCAAATATTCTCTATTGAGAATGATTTGGCTGTGCTGTTAGTCGACAGCTGAAGTTTGACTATGATCGCTAGCTGATCAAGGCTATATAGTCTTCCTCTGTTAAAACTTGAGTTCCTAAGGTTTTCGCCTTTTCAATCTTCTTAGCACCGACTTTGTCGCCGATGACCAAAATCTGTGTTTTTTTATTCACACTAGTCTGAACGGTGGCTCCAAGCCTACGTGCATTTTCTTGCATGTCGCCTCGGGGCATTTGCATGGAACCGGTAAACACGATGTATTTTCCTGAGATCGGGCTCTCGATAGCTTCAACAGGTTCATCAGAAAGCAGCGTAAAGTCTAGCCCTAGCATCGCTTCAATAACAGGCCAGCGTGTCGCTAACGACCTTGGAATAGACTCAGCGGTGATCTCACCAAAACCCGGAATGTCAATGAGCTGTTCAGGGGTAAGGTTTTTTAAGTCCATTAATTGATGCACCCGGAGCAACTTGCGCGAGTCGCCACGCCCTAAATGATCGATTCCGAATGCTGCCAGAAAACGCCAATCTTCAACGGCTTCAGTGCGCGACCGGACTAGCTGTTCAACCAAATTGGTGGCTTGTTTTGCACCAAAGCCCATGCCCTCAAAATCTTCTGCTTGTAGCTTGTAAATATTCGGAAGTTCACGAATATTATTTTCAACCAAAGTTGAAATAGTGCGTGGGCCAAATAGGTCAACATTGCCCAGCACATTAAAAAAGTGCAGCAGTCGTGCTTCGACTTTAGCGCTGCAGTCTGGGTTTTGGCAGACAAGAAAGTCACGCTCCATTTCAGCTGGAGCGTCGCAGGTTTGGCAGTGCAGAGGGATATCAGCGTCAGCACCTTCTTTTAAGACACCCAATAGCTTAGGGATCACTTCTCCGCTACGTACGATCTCAATCTCGGCGCCGATACCAACGTTGAGATTTTTGATATTCCCTGCGTTGTGCCCAGTGACATTTGATATGTCAGCACCCGATAAGTTGATAGTTTTGACATTCAGTACTGGTGTAATACGCCCGGTACGGCCGGTTTGCCAAGTTATGCCTTCAACTGAAGTGACAGCTGTTTCACCTTTAAGTTTTTTAGCAATTTGCCAATTATGATGGTGGTTGGTGGAGCCCATAGCTTCGCGAACTTCAAGGTTAAGCACATCGATAACACTGCCATCAACCGGATATTCACAAGCTGCCTCAACTTTGGCGCAAAGCTTTTCTACATCATCACGCAGGGCTTCTGTATTACATAGTTCATTGTTGAGTTGTGAATATGGAACAAAGTGAACGACTTTGTCTTGCATAGCCTCCATCGCTTCTTTGCTCAGATTATCCGCGCCAATTAAACCAGTTACAAAGTTACGGGGATGAGAAAACTGATCTTTCAGGTTTTCATTAAAATAAGTTTCACTTATAACGATTTCACCAACTCCAGTGTTAGCGCCTCCGAGAGCCAGCAGGCCACGCTCAAGATTGCGACTTATATCGTTGCCCAGTTGGCCATTGCCGCGCGTTGCAAGGATGTCCCTGCTGTAATTTGCAGCCATACCGTCCAGCTTGGGAGTGATCCTGAACCTTAAATCAGATTCTGCAATCGATAGCTTCTCGGCAAACTTTATGACACGCGTAACAAAGGCGGTAACCTCTTCCTGTGAGTAAGCTTTATCTGTTGAAAGCATCGGATTGACGTGGCGAATTTTTTTAGTGCCAGCTGCTATTTCTAACTCAGCTTCCGG
This sequence comes from uncultured Leucothrix sp., assembly GCA_937923375.1. Lineage (GTDB taxonomy): Bacteria > Pseudomonadota > Gammaproteobacteria > Thiotrichales > Thiotrichaceae > Leucothrix. The sequence goes on along the minus strand of CALAJG010000098.1, from coordinate 1,246 downwards.
TTCGACGGAATTTAAGAACGGATGATCCGGTTCCCTCAAAGCTAACTCGGCAAGATAGATATGATCATACGTTGAATCATCGATGATGGGGTTTCCGTTGCGATAGGATGTGTTGGCAGCTTTAAGAAAATTGACCAGCTCTTCTGTCGTTAATTCTGCGACTGGTTTGATTGCCTGATTCACGCGATTCTCCGATGTGAAATTTGTGGCTATTCTAGCATTATTCATCGAATTATCGGTGAGTGCCCGTCGATAATTGTGAATAGATTTTTGTAATCGCTTAGTTTTTGAGCGGTACAGCGCGACGTGATAATTTTTGTTTATGTCTTGATTTTACTAATGATTGCTTAAAGTTAATATTATAGTGTGGTAAATCATTGTTTTAATACAATTTTTGTTGCTATTATGCAACAGTTTGATGTGAAAAAGTCTATAGTAATAATCGCGTTTAGCTAAACAACGTTTGGGTAATTCTTGTTTTTACTTATTCGTGATTCTTGAACCGATGAACTATAGTTTTAGAAATAGGTTTTGGACTGGAGAGCGTCCGCATAATGCCCCTGATTAATCTGCGTTTACTGCCGGCGTTTCTTGTCTTCGTACTGTGGAACAGTGACGTTTGGGCGGATGATTGCGCGGGTTTTGTTAAGCGTAGTGTTCAGCAACAAGACAGTAATCTTTTCAACCTGTGTGGGTATCGTGGCTCTCAGTGGACGAGTAGCGCAAAAAATCTACTGCGTGAATGCAGGGTCATGAGCAAAAGAGATCGTAAAAAGCGCTTAGCTATGCGCGACAAACTGTTGGACTCCTGCCCAACAATGGCTGCAGAATCATCAGCTAAATTTATAAGCTTCGGACGCAACCGACAGCAGAAATTGATGTTTGTATTGCTTAGAGCAATTCGTTTGCAGAACGAGAACTTGGTTCGGTCAATTCTCAATGCGGGCGTCAATTTGAGCGCTCAACCTACATGGATGGAAGAGTCACCACTTTTTGTAGCGATTGAGTTGGGTAACTTTCATATCGCTCGGATCTTAATTCGCGCTGGAGCAAAGCCCTATTTGCTTGCTTCTGGAGAAGTTAACCCTATCAGTCTCTTGCTAAGTGATGGGCCTACGAATTACGGATTTCTCGAGTTCTTGCTGCAGAATCGGGCTAACCCGAATCTCCCTGGAAAGCATGTAGAGGCAGAGCAACCATTAGTGCTAGCTGCGTCTAAAGGTGACATGCGGGCGGTAGAATTGCT
>CALAJG010000097.1 GCA_937923375.1 uncultured Leucothrix sp. | reverse complement strand
ATATCCTCTACTTTATGGATAATCCCAGCACCATCACCTGCTGCCACCATCTTTATCAATTGCAGCAAAGGGTCGTTAGCGATGCTCCCCAGCATTTCCTGAACTTCGCTGAGTACAAGGCTACCGTTACCAAACGCGATTGCCTGATCCATTAAACTTAAGGCGTCACGCATACTGCCATCAGCCGCTCGGGATAACAGACGAATCGAGTCATCCCCGCCACTGATGTTCTCAGCTTCGAGTAAATGTTTGAGATGACCAGAAATCATGTCTAACGTCATTCGTTTCAGATTAAACTGAAGACAGCGGGAAAGGATGGTGACCGGTAATTTTTGCGGATCGGTTGTGGCAAATAAAAACTTTACGTGAGCTGGTGGCTCTTCGAGCGTCTTTAACAGCGCATTAAAGCTGTGCCCAGATAACATGTGGACTTCATCGATCAGATAAACCTTGAAGCGCCCATGGGTTGGTGCGTACTGAACATTATCCAACAGTTCGCGAGTATCTTCGACTTTGGTCCGCGATGCGGCATCTACTTCGATTAAATCGACAAAACGCCCAGACGTTATTTCCTGACATGCACCACAGGTACCGCAAGGCTCAGAAGTGATGCCGGTCTCACAGTTCAGGCACTTCGCTAAAATACGCGCAACGGTGGTTTTACCTACACCCCGAGTGCCGGTGAACAGATAAGCGTGATGAAGCCGATCATTATCAAGCGCGTTGATTAAGCCCCGCAGAACGTGCTGCTGGCCGACCATTTCTTTGAAGTTTTGAGGTCGCCATTTTCGTGCGAGAACCTGATAACTCATGAGTACTAACCAGGTGAACGATAAAGCTGCAACTGGGTGGCAATCCGCACCAGCCCACCCCCGGCACACGATTAGACCACTACAGTTGCTACCTTCCGGTCCTGGCTGGGTTTGCGGTTTATCATTGCGAGGAGACCAATGCAGATCGCCATATTGCAGAACGGCGAATTATGCGCGAAAATCGCCGTCCTCACAAGAAGAATTCTAAATATGCCTTTTACTTTATCTCATCCGGTTGCTGCCATCCCCCTAAAAAAATACCTCGGCGACTATGGTGGCTTATCTGCGTTATTTATCGGTGCGATGTCGCCTGACTTTGTTTATATGTTGCCGTCTGACTTTATCTATTATTATCGATTGACGAGCCACTCACTGATGGGACTGTTCAAAGTTTGCCTTCCCATGGGTATTCTGTTTTTTTACCTCTATCATTTATTGATGGCACCCGTGATTGTTGCTGTTTTTCCAAAGAAATTGCTTCGCAAACTACCGCCGCATCTCTGCTTAGGAGAATGTCCGCCAATGAATAACGGGCACGCCATTATCATTTCCATCCTGATTGGTGCGGCCACTCATATTATCTGGGATGCCTTTACACACGCCGATGGCATTCCACAATACATCTCACTATTAAACACACCACTAATGACGCTGGATAACTGGCAAATAATGCCTTTTAGGGTGTTGCAACACGTAGGTACCGTACTCGGTCTGGCGCTGCTATCGTGGTGGATCTGGCGGTGGTTCTGTGAAACAGAAACGGCTGAAACCATTGCTTGGCAACCCACGCCTTCCATCCGTTATGTCACCCTATTCTTGCTTCTTTTGATCCCAACGCTAGTGGGATTGTATTTTGCCTATACCAACACTCCAGACAATCAAATATTGTTTGGGCTCCATGACCTACAGCTTGGCTTAAAATTTGGAATTGTCTCTGCTGGGATCACATTGATTATCACTAGTAGCATCTTAGGAATTTTCTACCAATGGCTTTTATACAAGCGGAGAAACGCTTTGATGAATAACACTTGAACAACTTCAACAAACTCGCAGAACTCAAACAGATTGCTGTAATCGCGTTACCGATGATTGCGGCACAGCTACTTCAGGTGGGTATGGGAGTTATCGATACCCTTATGGCAGGGAGAATCGATGCGCTATCGATCGCTGCGATCGCCATGGGAGCATCCGTTTGGTTTTTCGTTATGCTGATTGGGGTTGGTGTTATGCTTGCCCTAACACCCATTATTTCTCAACATATAGGGGCCAATAATCATCCGTTGATTCGTGAAGAACTGCGTCAGGGTTTTTGGCTCAGCTTGCTGACTGGCGCGGTTATGATTATGCTGGCTCTTTCGTTGGCCTCACTGATGCCGATTCTGGGTATAGAACCCGAAATCATCCCCGCTGCGACTAATTACATTGTTTGGGTATGCTGGAGTCTTCCATTTAGCCTGATCTATCTGGTTCCACGCTCGTTCAACGATGCCAATGGCAATACCATGCCGATGCTTTGGATTCAGCTTGTGCTGCTTCCACTAAATGTTCTTGGTAACTACATTTTTATGTATGGGAATTTTGGTTTTCCAGCAATGGGGGCTTCAGGTGCTGCATTGGCCACTGGGTTAGCCCAAATGCTTGGCTGTTTGGCTTTATTTGGCTACACCCTCTGGGCACCAAGGTATCGCGAATATGATTTGCGTAAACGCATGACACCCCCTGATTGGCCTCACATACTACAAACACTCAAGCTAGGCCTTCCAATCGCCGTTGCTATGGGCATGGAAGCCAGCTTGTTCACTACCACGGCTTTACTGATGGGCCGCTTTGGGGTTGATGCAGCAGCCGGGCATCAAATTGCTATTAACCTGGCCTCTTTGACATTCATGATTCCCTTAGGCGTTTCAACGGCTCTGACGGTCAGAGTGGGACAGGCGGTTGGTGCAAAACAGCTGTTACAAGCAAGAAAACGAGGCTTCTTAGGTGTTTCAGTCTGCGGTGCACTTACCATGATTTCTGCCTCGTGTTTCTGGTTATTTGGATCATGGCTGGCCGGTTTGTATACCGATGATAAGGCGGTAATAAACATTGCCAGCCAATTACTAATCATGGCTGCACTATTTCAGGTGGTTGATGGTCTGCAAGTGGGTGCAGTCGGTGTGTTGCGAGGGTATAAGGACACCACTATTCCTATGTTAATTGCCGTATTTTGTTACTGGGGAATCGGCATGGGCACCGCAGTCTGGTTTGGAATTTTCGATGGCATGGGACCAACCGGTTTGTGGTTAGGTTTGGTTGCTGGACTGTTTGCAGCAGCCGTTATTCTTAATTACAGGTTTCATTATCTGACAAAAGATGCCACTGATGATGTTATGGCCTTCGCTTAAATAGACCGTGTCTAAAGTCGAATGTTATGCTTAACTAAACTTTAAAATAACTGGGAAGCCAGATGACAAAAATTACCCCAGTGGTTCTAGTGCTGATTGTTATTAACATTGCATTGTTTTTAATAAACAGCCTCACCACTTTCGAACTTAACCAATGGCTTGCCCTCTATTACCCAGACAACCCGAAATACGGTATCTGGCAATATGTCACCTCAATGTTTATGCATGGTAGTGTTCCGCATCTACTGTTCAATATGTTTGGCTTGTATATGTTTGGCAGCGCGTTAGAAAAGGTTTGGGGTGCCCAGAAATTCTTATTTTTCTATTTTGCCGCTGGACTAGGCGCGGGTATCATTTATACCCTAGTTAACTATTTTCAGTTTTCCGCAGGATTTGACTCATTACTCGCACTGGGATTAGCTGATTATCAAGTACGAGGCATTTTGGAAACAGGGCAATACAACAGCCAACATCCAGGTCTAAGCGCGGATATGCTTAGAGAGTTCTACCGCACATACCACACCCCAATGGTGGGTGCTTCAGGTGCAATTTATGGTGTATTAGTTGCCTTTGCTATCCGCTATCCAAATACCAAGTTGTTCTTGTTATTTATCCCGTTTCCGATTGCAGCAAAGTTTTTTGTACCGGCCTTACTGCTGCTGGATCTATTTTCAGGTGTTACTGGCTTCTCTCTATTTGGTGGAGGCATCGCCCACTTCGCCCATCTAGGCGGTGCTTTAGTTGGTTTCCTATTAGTATTTTATTGGCGTAATATCAGATGAGCGGTGTCTTATAGAGCGAAATTTCTTAACGAAAATTGTCATAAATATGCCCGACCCAGCCGAGGCGATCCTGGAAACCAGCAATTTGGCTGGCCAACGGCTCGGGCGTTTCTTCTGGCCAATCGATACCGTAGCCTTGCGGCATAATCAGTGGTGCTAGCAAGGCAGCAACGGATAAGTCCGCACGGGTAAAAGTATCATCGATCAGGAACTCTTTATCCCCGAGGGTTTCGGCGATGTTATCTAGCGCGGTGGATATTTGCTGGCGAGCTTTCTCAGCCGTGTCATCGTTTATCTTCATCATACTACGCATCGACTCCGCCACTTTTGGGTAAGCCGCTTTCATCATTAATTCGCTATACCATGGGCAATCCTGAGTCATCATTGGTATAACAAGGTTACGATGATCAAGCAGAGTGTGGTAGCTGAGTAACCTCACTGAAGGACCAATCTCCCGATCGGCATAGGACTCCCAAGCCTCAGCTAGCTTTTTCTGCCCCGGATGTTCAGGAGTTAATGATCGACGCGTAAAGTTTTGATCAAGATAGGTAATAATCTCGGCAGAACCTTGTACGGTATTTTTACCGTGTTGGAGAATAGGCAACTTGCTGTTGCGCGCTATTTTTTTAGCTTTTTTGACATGAGGACCAGGCAGGAGATTGACTTTTCGATAGGGTAATTCTTTCAGCTCAAGTGCCCAACGTGCTTTTTCACAATAATGAGAAATCGGAAATTGATATAATTTCAGCACGGTTCTTACTCCTTACACAGCTTCACGGGGAGTTTAATTTATATCATGTGGTGTTTGAAACGCCTAATAACTATTGTTGGGTTGCGACTGGCGTAAAGGATTGAGCAATAAATGGGCGTTTAAATTTGCGGGGTGCGGACTAATTTAGAATATCACAAAGGACTCAGAAATCTTTTATGACAACATTGGCCGAGATTGATGACTGAGTCACAAGCTCAGCATTAGGCAAGTCATTAGACTCGGCGCGCGCCAAAGCTTTTTCTTCAGATAACCCATGATCTAACCAACGTCTTATGAGCCGCTCTCTTAATACTGCTTCAGGAACCTCGAGAAACACTGATAAATCAAATAATTCAGCCAAATTGTTCCATGGCGCCTGATCTAACAAAAGATAGTTTCCTTCGGTGAGAATAATTCTGGTTTCTTTAAGAATTTCAATCGCCGCAGCCTTAGAAAGATCTAGTCTGCGGTCAAAAACCGGCGCATAAGCCGTTTCTTCAGCGCCCCTAATACGCTTTAGCAAATATATATACCCATCTGCATCAAAGCTTGCGGGGCTGCCTTTACGTGGCATTAGTTTTCTTTCTTCCAGAATTATATTGTCAAGGTGAAAACCATCCATCGGCACTACTACTGAATCACTTAGTCTTTTATTCAGTTCAGCGACTAAAGTGGATTTTCCTGATCCTGGCGCACCAGCAATCGCAACAATGACACGATTGTGAGTCTCTGCCAGAAACTTGATTTGATCAACTAGACTATTAACTTCAGACATAAGGATTAAATATCGTTTCAGGAGGGTCCATTGCTCCAGTCATAATCGCCACAGCGTCCGACATGCTGCAGACTTTGGGATCCACTACCGCACAGCGCTTGCCTAATCGGTGTATATGAATCCTGTCTGCCACTTCAAATACATGGGGCATGTTATGGCTAATCAACACTATTGGCGTTCCTTTAGCCTTTACATCCTGAATTAGCTCTAACACGCGACGAGACTCTTTGACACCTAAGGCTGCCGTAGGCTCGTCCATGATAATGACACGACTGCCAAACGCTGCAGCACGAGCAACCGCCACACCTTGACGCTGCCCACCAGAAAGCGTCTCAACGGCTTGATTAATGTTTTGGATAGTCATTAAACCGAGCTCAGACAGTTTCTCCCGTGCAATATTTTGCATTTGCTTACGATCTAATAAGCGGCACCATTTGCCTAAAAATCCTGACTTGCGAATCTCTCTACCCAAAAACATATTATCCGCAATCGACAATGCGGGTGAAAGCGCTAGATTCTGGTAG
>CALAJG010000096.1 GCA_937923375.1 uncultured Leucothrix sp. | reverse complement strand
ATGGCGTGGACAGCGAATTTGTTCTCTTGTCTGAAATGCTGCATGGCTTCTTCACAGCGAAATTTGTATTGCTCAGGCCACTCATACCAAGCTTGGTTTTTATGATGCTGTTTCAGAATGCAATAATCCGCATAGTCCGGTAACCAGTACTTCTGTTGGTTTTGCCATCTGTCAAAGTGTCTCTCGTCAACGCTTCTCTCGTCAACGCTTCGCTGCTCTGAGTCAGATAAAAGCGCTGGGTTCATGGCAAAGGCTGAGTAGCACAGATAGGGTGATAAATTATGCTGGGGCACTCCCAGTGGCAACACCTGCCAAACTCCCAGATCGGCCTGTTGCATGAAATCTAACCAGTGGATCGCGTCTTTATCAATCATGCCCGACGGTAAGGAAGTAGGGTGTAATAATACCCCGGCCTGACGCTTCAATAAGGGATTAGTCAATCAAGCTACTCCGCGCTGCATGGTGCCGGCGTTTTCTGCATTACCACCGCCAAGTGATATTGGCTGATTGAGATAATCTGGCATTGATTCACCTAAGATCTCATAGAGGCGTTTGAGTTGGGAACGAAATAATAGATCAAAATCACGCACGCTGTCAGAGGCGTTATAATCACCAAACCACCAGAACCAATCAGATCCCTCACAAATGGCTAACTGTTTGCTCGCTTTTTCTTGTATCTCGTCTGAAAGCTGCCCAGAAGTCATTACGTGGTCAAAACGTTGTTTAGCGGCAACCAAATAATCCCAAGCGCGGTTTTTATCGTCTTGACCAATCCAGGTTGAGAACGAGCCATAGACCCAACTTCCGGCACATAGCTTATCAACCACTAGTGGCTTAATTTGTGTATCCTTGCAGACATCCGTAAAGGTGGTGGTCTCAATTAATGGGTGATTGGCTAACTTAGCGTACAGCTTACTAAGGAAGTGGGCGCCATTGTGTGGGTAGTATTCCCAAGCGTTTTCACCGTCTAGGATTACACTAATTACGTGTTTATCAGCTTCGTCACCTAGAAACGCATGAATGTTTTCAAGATTCTGCACAAAGTTGTCAGCTGCATCTTGTGCATCCCAATTACTGTATTCAAACCCAATGAAATCAGACAGGCCGTCATCTCTAAAAAATATTTTAGTGTCGCAATTCTGGACTCTAAAAGGCGAGAATAACGCCTTTTTATTGTGTATTAGTGCTTTGTCGATAGCAGATTGATGACAGGTATTACCCCAGACCCCTTGACCAGAAGCAGTCCAACGTATGTCGTATTCTGCAAGAATATCAATAGCATCATCACTAATCCCACCTTCTGACAACCAAACACCGCTAGGCTTAGTCCCAAAATAATGTTGATGTGTTTGTAGGCCATGCTGCATATGCCAGTGATTACGGGCTAATCCATCGGGATAATGACTCGACTCTGGACGTGGCGCATCAGGCTGTGCGCACTGCATGTTTTCAAAATCGTTGAGCAGCGGCACAATCGGGTGAGCGTAAGGCGTCATGGATATCTCGATTTGCCCTTGCTCGGCTAACGTTCGGTATCTGGGGATAAGGTTTTGCATAGATTCATTCATCAGATATAGCAGTAATTGCTGATCCGCTGAGGTGAAATAACGCTGCTTTTCTATTAGCGATTTTGCTACAGGATGGCTCTTCAGTGACTCGCCAAGCCATGAGAGATGATACCAAACCAATAGGTCAACAAAGTATTGCTTGTCTAATCCAGTAACGACATCTGCTGCGGGTGTTTCTGGATTGTCACCAAGCTGTGCAATCAAGGCGGCATAGGCAGAATAGGGGGCAATCATCTGAGGTGCATGACAACGCTGACAGTCACTTATAATGTTAAGTCTGGCAGATAAATCATCAGGAATGGCGGTATAACCGCTCAGTAAATTAATTAGCCCATCTGAAGTTGCTGTGCCGTGTTCGATTGATGCGTCAATCTGTCTCGCATAGTCATCTAACTGCTCCAGCAATGTAGGCGCAAAATTAACCACTGCTCGCATTTTTGGCTCATTCTCAAAGTGTGCAGCCATATCAGTATAGTCTTTCAATGCATGCAGATAGACCCATGGAAGCTGGTATTGACCATCGCCACCCTCACGGTAATGTGGCTGGTGCATATGCCAGCCAAGTACAAACTTCATTCTTTTTGTCGCCATCGTGAGGATCCGTTTAAAGGGAAAGTATATTGTCCAAGCATCTCGGGAGTCACCAGCACGATTCCTTCATCAGATACATGGAATCGTTTTCTATCTTCTTCCAGATCTTCACCAATAATAGTTCCATCTGGTATCTCGCATTCTTTATCAAGGATTGCTTTAGTAATTCGGCAATTTTTACCGATTCGTACTTTGGGTAGTAGCACACTGTCTTTTACAATACTGTGGCTGTCTACAACGGTGTTATGTGATAAGACTGATCGTTTAACTCTGGCACCAGATAGAATACAGCCCGCTGAAATTAATGAATCGATCGCTTCGCCCCGTCTACCGTCTTCATCAAATACAAATTTTGCAGGAGGGTTCTGTGTTTGGTAAGTCCAGATGGTCCACGCCCGATTATACAAATTTAGTTCAGGTTCCACATCACAAAGTTCCATATTGGCCTTCCAATAGGACTCCAGCGTTCCTACATCTCTCCAGTAAGCGGGCAAGCCAGTTTTTTCATCTCTGAAGGCATATGCCATCGCGACATTATCCTTAATTTTAGAGGGAATAATGTCTTTACCAAAGTCGTGTGATGATTTGCCATCTCTTGCGTCCTCATTCAGCGTCTCGAATAAAAAGCGCGTAGAAAAAACATAGATGCCCATCGAAGCTAATGCTACACCGGGCTTACCCGGAATCTCTTCTGGTGCAGCTGGCTTCTCATCAAAGCGAGTAATCTGCATGTCTTCTGAAACCGCTAGCACACCAAAGCTTTTGGCTTCTTCGACAGGTACTTCAATCGCACCTACCGTGAAATCAGCACCAGACTGAACGTGCTGAACCAGCATTCTACCATAGTCCATGGTATAAATATGATCACCACCTAATACAATGACGTACTCAGTGTCGTGACGTTGCATTATATCCATATTCTGGAATAGTGCATCTGCAGTACCCTTGTACCAGGCTTTTTCGCTAGTTCGCTGCTGTGCGGGTAATAGCTCGACAAACTCACCAATCTCGGCGCGCATAAATCCCCAGCCGCGCTGTAAGTGACGGAGTAAAGAATGTGACTTGTACTGAGTCAGTACCCCTATCTTGCGTAGACCTGAGTTCACACAATTTGACAAGGCAAAATCAATAATGCGGTACTTACCACCAAAGGGCACTGCCGGTTTGGCACGCCACTTAGTAAGGTCCTTAAGCCGTGACCCTTCACCCCCCGCCAAAATTAACACCAATGTATTGCGTGTTAATTCTGTCATCATGTTGGGCTCTACGTAGTATTTATAGAGACCATCGTCATCCTTAAAATTTTGTGGCATAACTCATTCCTTCGAATCGCTTAATAATGATGAGTTGCCGTTTCAATGGCCCCTTGGAGGTTAATATCTGCCGCCGTAACCAGGTAAATAGGTGTTTGCTGGACCAATTTACTCATACGGCCTTTTTTAAGACATGCATTCAAAAAGTGCTCGGACTGCATCCACTGTTGCAGCTCAGTGGCGACTTGTCCACCCACATAAATCCCCCCCATAGGTTGGTACAACAAAGCTAAATTGCCAACATAAGCTCCATAGGTAGTCACAAATAATTTAATTGCTCGCTCGGCTGCAGGATCATTCGAAGACGCTTCAATAATTTGAGAGACACTGAGCTGGTTTTTATTCATTTCGCTGCTTAGCTCTTCAGAGGTGTCATCTTTTTGTTTGCAATACAAATATAGTTCTAACAGTCCTTCGTTAGAAAGGATGCGTTCGTAGGAAACATGGTTGAAGCGCTTCATTAAATATTCGAGTAAATCAATCTGCTCTTTGTCTATTGGTGCAAAGTTGACCATTCCCCCTTTACTGTCATTTTTGTTGAAGGCGCTTTGACTATGATCCATCCATGCCAGCCCCAGTCCGTGCCCGGCACCCGTTACAACGCGTATGCCGCGTTCATGGTTGAGCCCCTCATTTAAGGTCACCATGCCACATTCTGAGGTTGCATCAATACCTCTGGCAGCAGAATCAAAATCACTGATTAATGATACATCATTGATATAAAATTGTTCGCCAAGTTGTTTTGCATCAAACGTCCAATCTAAACGGCTAAGCATGGAGTGGTTATTTTCAACCGGAGCCGCTAACGATATGCAAAAACGCTCAATCAAAGCTGACTTAGCATCAGCATCATGCAGGAATTGCTCGACTAGCCGTCTGGGTTCAGTGAATTGTTGAGGTTGATACTTGTGGCTAAATAGCTGCTCGCGATCGCCATTTATGCCTACTTTCAATAACGCCAACTCAGCGTTATCGGCGCTGATGTCTGCTGCTAAGATTTTCATAATTATTAGTACTCTTCTCTACTTTTTTATTTTAAGAGTTTTATTGTTTTAGAATCAGTTTCCTTCAATACCCGCTATGCAGGGTGATTTTTCTTTCTTGGATAAACCATTTTCCTATAGTGATTAATTAAGGCATTAGTTGATGCATCATGACGCTGAGTGTGCGATGGCATGAAGATATCTTGTAACACGTTGCCGCTTAGCGTGTTCCCAAGCTCGGTACCGGCTTGGTCGTTAACACTGAGGTTCCAGATTGCACCTTGAGCCGATGTTTTATGTTCGTATAGCGTCAGTAATATACCCAGTGATTTAGGTGTCAAACGCTGCAATAGCAGCATGTTGCTCGGGTTATTTCCATCATAAATTCGGTGAGGGATTAACGCCTCATCCTGCAATTCAGTTCGATCATCTTGCTGATTAAGGTAGCTCATTGTCTCATTAAGAGTACGTCCACGCATTAGTGCTTCCGTTTGAGCAACAGCATTTGCAAACATCAGGTTATGCTGTTTTTGGTATATGCTGTGTGTACGCATTGATACAATGAAATCCGCTGGGACCATTTTTTGGCCACGGTGGAGCATTTGATAGAACGCATGCTGAGTATTCAGGCCATTGCCACTCCAAACGATAGGCGCTGTTGCATAACTAATGACATTACCAAACCTGTCCAATGACTTACCATTGCTCTGTAAGTCAATCTGTTCAATGTAGCGAGGTAGGTGTCGTAAGTTATGATCGTAAGGTAAAATAGCATGTGACTCGCTGCCGAAGAAATTGTTATACCAAATGCCTATCAGCGCCAGTATCACTGGCATGTTTTGCTCGAATGGTTCGTTTTGATAATGCATGTCCATGGCGTTCACGCCATCCATGAAATCCTTAAAATGCTTTTTACCTATCGACAGAAGAATGGGTAATCCCATCGACAACCATGAGGTGAGATTTTGTTTCTCTGAAGATCCTAAATGAAACAGATTTTCTTCAGAAATACCAAAATCAACAGCTGCTTCTTGATTTGCAGTAACGGCTATAAGGTGGGACTTTAAAAGATTTTCCGATTGAGTAGACTCGAGCAGCCAGAGCTTGGCCGTTTCTGCATGGGTTATCGTTTCAGGATTGCTTTGATTAAAGGTTCGACTTGAAACAACAATTAGGGTTGTTTCAGGATTCAGAGAATCAAGGATTTCCTGAAGCTGGAATCCGTCAACATCAGCTACAAAGTGTATGCCAATATTCTTAGACTGATGGTAAGGGCGTAATGCGTTACAGACGCTCTGAGCACCTAAGCCCAGACTGGTTAAACCGATATTGACAACATCTGTTATAGGCTTTTTCGTAAAGCCTATACATTCACCTGCATGTATTTTATTCGTTAGCGCAAACATGCGCTCCAATAAAGACGGTGTTTCTGAAGACTTATCGCCTGAGGGATGACTTGAAATTCGGGAACGATTTAGTTGGCGATTCGCATGTTTAAATAACGTAAATATTGACTGTTCCAGATTTGCTTCACGTGCAAGTTTAAACAACAGCTCTAACGTTTTTTCAGTTACTCTATTTTTTGAATAATCGAGTAGTAGCCAGTCAAACTCTAGCGACATTCTCCTGTAGCGATCAGGATCAACACTAAACAGACGACGCATATGCAGTTTCTTACAACACAGATAATGTTGTTTGAGTTCTGCATAACTATTGAGGTCAGTAAAGCATTGAAAATTGCTTTGTTTGGTCATGTTTCCCCGAGCCAAGCAGAGTGGTCACAATACACTGCCGCTTTGTTTTTTGATTTTATTGTTGATACGGGCATTGATACTCCACTTATCCAGTCTATAACGCGCTCGTGTTTTGAGTGGCCAGTGATAAAGATCAATAAGTTAGCATTGTTGCTCAAGCAGGCTGAACTTAGGCTTACTCGCTCAGCTGGAGGTTTTGGAGCATCGAAAACGGCATGAGTTAGCTGCTGTGGATCATGGATGTGGCCAGGGAATAAGCTAGCAGTATGACCATCCTCTCCCATACCAAGTAATACCATGTCAAATTCTTCAACAGCACTCAACGTGTCTTTGTAGGCATAAGCTGCTTTCTCGGGGCCGAGTTCCGAAGGGATAAAGTGAATTTGTGTCTCTGGAATTGAAACATGCTGTAGCAAACACTCGTTGGCCATAACGCTGTTTCGCTCACCGTCATCAACCGCTAAACAACGTTCATCACCTAGGTAAATATGCCAGTGTTGCCAATCACTAGTGGCCTGGGCTAAAAGTTTGTAAACATTTCTAGGTGTCGTTCCTCCGGCTAGAACGATATGAAACGCGCCATTGTTTTTAATCGAAACCGACGCCGCATTAAGAATATCCAGAGTCGCATGCTCAGCGAGTTGCGTTGAATTTTTGAATAGTTTCCAAGTCGGAGAAACGCCAGAGTTTGATAATGTCATGATTAACTTCAATTAGTGAATGAAGCAAAAATTTTCTCACCTGACAGTTTTTTTAGCGAGTATTGATTTTAATTTATGTAGTAAGAATTCAGTTTTGATACCGGAATCAATTTCCCCTAACCAATCTTACTGAAATAGAATCTGTTCGCTCTGAATTTTCCAACACCTTATTATCCGCAAAGACCGTTACGACCACACCATTTTGATTAATTGTATTAGTCCAGTATAAAAAGGGGTCGTGAAATGGGAAAAACCGAGTATCCAATAGAGGAGCTATGCCTTTTTTAGCTCGCTCCTCGTCAGCTAGTGTCAACAACTCATTAGCTGTTGGTAATCGCCAATCACTAAAACCACAGTAATTACTCTGATTCACCCGTTCAGCGTAGGCTGATGTATTGCAAAAACTCGTTGGGTCGTCAGGATTAAAGCCATAGCATGTACTGTCACCCAAAACAAAATCAGGATGGGCACGTTCGCTGCCGGGATTACTATGCTCGGGCTGATACCAAACATAAGTGTCATGACCGTGTAAAGCTGTTGTAGGGTCGCGTTTTTCCCAAACCAGGCCAGTTGCCAGATCCATAACACATGACCATTGCTGAGCGTCTCCTTCAATAAGTTCTCCTGAAGTCCCAAGTTTAACCAGCCGTGTTGAAGTCGTACTGGTGTAGGTTTCAGGTCTATCCTGAGCGTTATTTATGGCTGAATAAACAGAGGGAACATTTAAAAGAATCAGAAGGAGAAAACTGACAACCCATACGTTGTGGTGCATCCGGCCTTTATATTGACGGTAGTTAGCTGACATGAAAAATCCTTTTATTCTGGACAGCGGTTTAATTGGGTTAGGTCTACAAAATACTGACAAACATCAAGAATCGGTCTCACAATTAGATCATTGGTAAAAAAACCATGACCGATGGTTGAATTGATTAACCTTTAACTAGATTGATTTTTGCTTTGTCCGATTTGGCTTTTCGTTTGGGTTGATAACGATAGTGACCGGTAATTCGAAACCTGAATAATATGTCTTCGATTACGGGGCCATTACCAATATTGTGTGCGATTAAGTGACGAAATGAATCCTCATCGCTGACCATCTCCAACACAACTCCAATGTGTGGAAATTTTGGACCTACCTGCCAAGTGACTAAGTCGCCCGGTTTATAGTTTCTCGGATCATGCGTGATTGGGATAGACTCGCCTTTTCGCTCAAAGAAAGCCTGAAGATTATAAACTCTTCGGTGGTCGATATTCGGGTCAGGCCTACGCAATCCCCAGCGTTTCTTGCTAGGATATTTACTAAAGTTACGACGAATATCTTCGTGTACATCCTTTTGTAGGTCGATGCCGAGCTCTCGATAAGCACGAATTACAACGTCGGTGCATACCCCAATCTCCTGAGGTACATCGCCCATCGGGTAAGCAATTTTGACATAACGACCGTCGTAGCGGACTTTGTGCATCGTGCGTGCCAGAGCTGCTTGAGCCAGTTCTTCTGCAAAGGTCAGTTCGACGTCAGGTTCAGTCGGCAGTGAGGGAGCTTCATCGGGTTGCGAATAGGGGTCTTCGGTTTCCTTTGGAGCATAATACCAGTCATCATCCTCACGCATTGATGATAAATCGGGTAAATCGCTATGTTTCATGGCCATAGGTGGGATTTTCAAGTCGAGAATCTCAACCTTAGCCTGCTCTGATTTCGGCTCGCAGCCTGTCAATATTAGTACCAAGCTCAATGCCAGGCTGATCGTTAAAATACGTCGCGATAATTCCATGGGTATAATGTAATCTCATTTTGTTATTATTCAAGTTTTGATAATTACCATCCCGTAACAATAACAAGCATTTGAACTAAAAAGTAAGCTATTCAGCAAGGATTTGACATTGACGCACTATGCCAAGTCAATTAGGCTGATTTGACTACTGATGATCAAGGATTGGTCTGACTACACAAACAGAAAATAATAAGCCTGTTCACAGGGGCGTGAATATGGCACTGAGGAGTGATAATGGAAAAAATCTGGCTGGATAGCTATCCCAACGGGGTTGGGCCTGAAGTAGACACTAATGAATATTCTTCATTAAATGATGTGATGAATATTAGTGTGTCCCGTTTTGGCGATAAGCCTGCCTATGAAAATTTGGGTAAAGTGCTTAGTTTCAATGACATTGACTTGCTTACATCGCAGTTTGCTAGTTATTTGACTCACGTTGCCGGGCTGAAAAAAGGCGATCATATTGCCATCATGCTGCCAAATTTGTTGCAATATCCGATCGCCTTGTTTGGTGCGCTCAGAGCTGGGCTTACCGTTGTCAATACCAATCCACTTTATACTGACCGCGAATTAGAGCATCAGTTAAAAGATTCTGGCGCAAAGGCTATTGTTATACTTGAAAACTTCGCGCATACCCTTGCTGATGTCATTGACAAAACGCAGGTTAAAACTGTAATTACTACCCAAGTTGCGGATGTGGTTGGGTTTCCAAAGTCGCTGCTTATTAACGGGATTGTCAAATACGTTAAGAAAATGGTGCCGTCGTTCAGCTTGCCGGGAGCGATCAAGTTTAATCAAACCCTTAAAGAAGGCGCAAAATTTCCTTTTAAGGAAGTTGCTGTAGGTCACGAAGACATCGCCTTTTTACAGTACACCGGTGGGACGACCGGTTTGTCAAAAGGGGCAGCACTGACTCATCGCAACATGATAGCCAACCTACTACAGGCACATGTGTGGGCTGGTGGAGACCTTAATGACGGGGAAGAGTTAGTGGTAACTGCTTTACCGCTTTATCACATATTTGCATTAACTGCGAATGCGCTGTTTAGTATGAAAATCGGTGCCAACAGCATGTTGATCACCAATCCGCGTGACATGCCAGGTTTCGTTAAACTGCTTAAAGGACGTCAGTTTTCTTATATCACTGGAGTCAATACTTTATTCAATGGTTTGATTCATGCTCCCGGCTTTGACGCGTTGGATTTCTCAAAGCTAAAGCTGTCATTGGGTGGCGGAATGGCGGTTCAACGCTATGTGGCGGATGAGTGGAAGCGCATTACCGGATGTACCCTGGTTGAAGCTTACGGTCTGACTGAGAGTTCACCAGCCGTATGTATCAATCCTGTGAACCTGAAAGAGTTTAATGCCTCAATCGGGCTACCGTTGCCTTCAACTGAAGTCTGTGTGCGTGACGAGAATAATGTTGAGTTGGGTTTGAACGAGCCGGGTGAGCTGTGTGTCCGTGGCCCTCAAGTGATGAAAGGCTACTGGAATCGTCCCGGTGAAACAGCCAAAGTACTTGATGAGGATGGTTGGCTAAAGACGGGTGATGTTGCAACCATCGATGAAAAAGGGTTCGTTAAAATTGTTGATCGTTTGAAAGACATGATTATCGTGTCTGGCTTTAATGTCTATCCTAATGAAATCGAAGATGTAGCCGCACTTCACCCTAAAGTCCTGGAAGCCGGTGCTATCGGTGTCCAGGATGACAAATCAGGCGAGGTTGTTAAGCTGTTTGTGGTGCGTAAAGATGAATCACTCTCTGAAGAAGAGTTGATGGAGCATTGTAAATCAGAGCTGACAGGTTATAAGAGGCCTAAGCACATTGCATTCATTGACGAGCTTCCCAAGACTAACGTTGGAAAGATCTTACGGAGAGAGCTACGGGACTAGTGTGCTTAGCTTGACGCACTAGCTCAAGATTCC
>CALAJG010000095.1 GCA_937923375.1 uncultured Leucothrix sp. | reverse complement strand
ATAGGCTTCTGCATAAATATCAGTTGCTTGAGCATCACCTTGACCCCGAATTTTCTCCGAAGCACTGTAGGCATCAGCTTCGATTATAACCGAGTCACGATCGGCAGCGGCTCTGATTCTTTCAGCTTCTTCCCGCCCTCTCGCGCGGAAGTCTTGAGCAACCCGCTCACGCTCAGAACGCATACGATTAAATACTGATTCACTAACAGATTTTGTGAAATCAATTGCGCTAACACGAACATCTACGATAGAAACACCTAACTGGTTAGCTGCTTCATTAGACTTCGTCTGCAGACCTTCCATGATCTGGTCACGCTCGCCAGAGATAGCCTCTTGAATCGTCCTTTTAGAGAACTCATTTCGCAGACCGTCTTTCATGATGCTTTCTAAGCGGTTTTGCGCACGTTCGATATCACCACCCGTTGAGCGGTAAAATTTCCCCGTCTCAGAAATACGCCACTTAACAAAGAAATCTACCTGAACGTATTTCTTTTCGTTGGTTAAGAACCGCTCCGGTCTCGCATCGAGTGACAAAATCTGTGAAGAAAAGAGTTCAACACGATTCCAGAATGGGATTTTAAAATGAATCCCTGGGCCAATGTTCTCTTCAACAATTTCTCCAAAACGAAACTTTATTGCGGTTTGACGTTGATCAACAACGTAAGCAGAACTCAAGACAAGGATGACAACAAGCAGTATGGCTAACAAGATAGGGTTTTTCATTATCTGCTCTCCCTTGCTGCATCTCGCAGCGTTCTGGTTGGCATATTTTTGGCTCGGTCAGCGGCGTTGCTCATTGCACTTGCAACAGCCCCTCTAACCTCAGTACTGCTACTGCCTTTGCCACTTCCAGCATTACCCTGTAGCTTATCAAGCGGAAGGTACAACATATTATTCCCTGATTTAGAATCAATCATTACTTTAGAGCTGGTTTCAAGAACCTGCTCCATCGTTTCAAGATAAAGTCGTTCGCGAGTAACGTCCGGTGCTTTGCTATAGGCAGTTGATAGCTGCTCAAATCGTGACGACTCACCCTGAGCTTTGGAGATTGCGCGGCTACGGTATGCAGTCGCATCTTCAATGATACGTGCCGCTTTACCACGTGCGCTGGGTACCACTTGCTTTGCATACGTTTCCGCTTGGTTTTTGAAGCGATTCTGATCTTCACGCGCTCGGATGGCATCATCAAAAGCATCCTTAACTTCTTTAGGCGCCTCTGCATCGGTGACGTTGACTTTCATAATATCAATGCCCGACTTATAGTCATCGAGTACACGTTGCATAATCAGCCTGATATCTGGCGCCATTTTTTCACGGTCTGCACCGATGATCGAATCCATGGTGGTACGACCAACCACTTCACGAACCGCACTTCGCATTACGTTATAAACTGTTCCAATCCTCTGATCAGTCTCAAAGTCAGGCAAAAACACATTGAACAGATAGTTTTCTGGGTTCTTTATCCGATATTGAACATTGACTGCGATGGAGATGATATTTTCATCTTTTGTCAGCATGTGCGTACTGCCACTAGCATCTCGGGCGGTACGACTCCTATCGACGTCGACTTTCTCCACGGTATCTATAGGGTAAGGCATGTGCCAATGTAACCCAGGCATCGTTGTTTGGTGATATTTTCCAAAACGAAGTTCAACACCACGCTCAGCAGAATCTACTGTGTAGATCCCAGTTGCAAGCCATGCAAGAAATGCAATAGCTCCCAAGCCAATTAAAACACTTTTGTTTAATCCGCCACCGTCGCCTTCAGCGCCATCGCTGCTGCCATTACCTGAAGATCGACCACCAAATAGCTGACCTAATTTATCATTCATTTTCTGAATGGCGTCCTCTATTCCATCGGACGAATTCCCGCGTGAAGGCCTATTACTCCAAGGATCCTTATCTTTATTTCCACCTGGTTCATTCCAAGGCATGCATTAACTCCGTCTATTGGTTGATCTGGCCTAAGCCTGATTTTCAACTATATGGGCAAAATTCAAAAAATCAAAGCAGGTAATTGTAAGCTGCTGATTATTTTCAGGCAACGTCTTAAATAATTTACTTGATGGATGGCCATGCAGGATGATCACCCAATTTTTCTAGTGCCTGATTAAGTAACAGCAAGCCAGGTTCTCTTTGATGCCAGGTAGAGGCACCTGAGGGATGAGGAAGCGGGATCAGACTGCATCCTTGTCCAGCGATCTCTTGTTCAAACTGTTGGCCAATGACATCGGTTAGTTTGTCCACCGTCAAGAATTGAGAAATTGCTAACTTTCCAACTAAGATTATTAGCTGTGGCTGCAACAAAGCAAACTCTGCTTCCATCCATTGTCGACAGTTTGAAATTTCATTTTTGTCTGGTACGCGATCTCCACCTTTAGGTTTCTTCCCTGGGAAGCAACGACACACCGAGGCAATATATACTGAACGCCTGAACGCTTCCTCACTAACACCTTGACTGGCAAACCATTTAAACAAGGTTTTACCTGCAGTCCAGCCAAATGGTTTACCTATTACACCCTCGCGATCCCCGGGGGCTTGACCAACCAGGACAATCTTTGAAACAACAGGTTCGCAAGTTATCACGGGGCCAATCATATTTGGGCAGACCTGACAGTTATGTAAAGCTTGCTGGTGAGAAATAAGTAATTGATAGTTGCTTGGTCTGTTCACCAGAGCAGTATAAATCAATCATGATTGAACAGCTTTAAATTATCATCTCCAGCGTGTTTGGATAGACTTTAAAATAACTCATCAAGCTGTCTAAGCATTAAACAGACAAGGCCATTCGTCACCAAAGCAACATCGTTAACGATAATTTAATAAGGCCTAAGCAGTTGATTCTATTATTCTCTTACCAATAATCGCTTTAGATATCTTGAAATTATGCAAAGCAATGACAAAAGAAACCCGATTCGGGTGCCGATAGATACCTTGTTATCGGCTGATGGGCAATCACCAGTATTCTACCTTATAAATGTTGAGTATTTTTTTATTTACCATGGGGTTAAAGCAAATGAAGCCAAACGGGCAATTCGCAAAGGGTTGAGTAACAATCTCATCAATGCTAACGGGGACTTGAAGCGCAAGGCAGCTCAGTGGCAAGAAGAGCATTATATTGTTTTAGAGAACCTGGCTTTAGAGTTATCTTTAGAGCTTAAGCGCCAGCATAAGCATTTGCCCATCGCTGCAATGAAACGTTTACCACCAGATATCAAAACCGCCAGGCAGAGTTTAACCAAAACTCCCAATGATCATCTCTGTCACTTTCATCTGGGGTGGCTCTACTTAAATGCAAAAAACTATGCACTTGCTGAAAGGCACTTCAATGTGGCAGCGCTACAGAGCCAAGCAATTAATCCATCATTTTCATGCTTTGCCTATCGGCATCTTGCACACGCGCGTTTTAAAAATAACAAATATTCTCAGGCCCTGCTAGCAACAGAAACAGCATGCACCCTGAGCCAAAGTTACAACCCTGAATTGCAATTTGAGCGCATTCGGTTCTTATCACGAGCCCAAAGAACAACTCAGGCAATGCCTCATTTAGCGGCGTTGATCAGCAAGGCTCCGCATTATGAAATTTTTACTTTTCATGACACGAGCATTCAACAAAACCCATCTCTGCAACGATTTTTCAAACGTGCCAGAGAAAAACACACGATCAATATTCAACGTCAACTAATTGAACGATGGAAGAATGATCCGCTGCATTTATTAAACCTCGATAGAGAGCTGGGTCACGAAGACAGCATCATGATTCTGCAGCAGAAACAGCGGGAAATCCTATTAAAACTATCACCTCTGTTGATATTCAATGAAGCCCTTAGCATCAACCTAATTCAAAAGCGCAGCCGTTCGATTATTATTAGTTCCTTGAACATGCGCAAACAACAGTATATTTATGGCATTGAGGGACATCAAAAATTAGCAAACAAAATCCATCAAACTGGCCAATGGATGTTATATGCAGCCGTAGTTAGCCTGATCGCGCTTGGATTAAGTTACGTTCTAAGTACTATTGCAGACCTGTTGAATTTTGGCTTACCAATCAACCTTTATGTTCAGTCACTCGTTGTTGGTTGCGCGTTAGGGTTAGCATTATTCGGGGCAGTCTTGCTGCACTTTACCCCCCGCAAACTGAGCGATTTGATAAGACAGAAGCAAAGGCTTGATGAGATAAGCTCTCGGCTAGGCGTTTCCACGTGATGGTGATAGCTGCTTAACCCACATAGCTGTTGCGCCAGACACTGCCACCGGCATTGCCAGAAAGTTTAGCCCTGGAATGATAGTCACTAAGGTCGTTGCAGCGCCAAACCCCAGTGAATGTCCACGGTTTTTACGAAGAATTGGCAGTTCATCTTTCATAAAAAGCTCATGATTGCCCATCGGATAATCCGTATATTGCAACGCATACATCCATGCACCGTAAATCAGCCACGCAAACGGAGAGATGATGTTCACTCCGGGAATAATAGTAATTAGTACCAATAAAGGCAGCCACTTCAGCGTATACAGCAATTTCTTGACTTCACTTCCAAGCGTTTTACCAATATTTCTCACCAACGAAGTGTCGGAAACCTCTAGTGAGGTAGTACCTCTTAATTTGTGTTCAACCCGCTCTGCAAGCAATGCATTGAATGGTGCAGCAATAAAATTGGCAATGATGCTAAATGAATAAAAAATAACAAGCATAACCAACACGACAAAAAGTGGTAGCAGCAACCACTCCACCCAAGACAGCCATGATGGCAGCCAGCCCAAAATTTGTGCCATGAGCTGTTGGTACTGAGAGTAGGCTACCCAAACTGCACCACTAAAAATCACTATATTGATCAGTAGAGGAATCAGCACAAAGCGCCTGATGCCTTTTTGAAAAATCAGCGAAAAGCCCTGAAAAAGAAAGGCAAAGCCTTTGAAAAAACCACTAATCATTGGGTGCTACTCCTGGATGCAGAGATATTTTTTAATCGATAAACAATTTTACAGGCATAAATCAAAAAAAACGACCTGCCCTTTTCAGAACAGATCGTGAGTATCATTGATACCTTATAATGGCATTTAATATGATGAGGAGATAATTTTTATGATTGAATAATTCGTTTCTAAACCTGAATTTATTTTCCACTGAGTGATGTGGATTTCCATAATGGTTCATCTGATGTACGGGTCAAGACATTAAAATGTGCATCGCATTTATAAATGGTCATGTGGATGTAGATTTGTTCAAGATAAGTTTCTTGCAGGTGCACAAATTTCACCCACTACAAATGAACTATATAAATAAACGGCACCACTCAGGGGGGTGCGGCAGAGCAACACAGCTTTTCATAACGTTGCGTGCCACTACTACCTTTATTATTAATTCAAATAAACGGAATTTTATTCTATGCATTTACATAACAGACTTTTCGCAGAGTTTTTCGGAACACTTTGGCTAGTACTAGGCGGTGTTGGTAGCGCAAAACTAGCGGCTGCTTTCCCAGACGTTGGTATCGGTTTAGTGGGTGTTTCTTTTGCATTCGGTTTAACTGTACTAACAATGGCTTATGCTGTTGGTCATATCTCTGGCGGACACTTTAACCCAGCGATCTCAATTGGTTTGTGGTTTGGTGGTCGTTTCGGCTTTGCTGAGCTGATTCCTTATATTATTGCTCAGGTAGCTGGTGCTTGTGCTGCGGCGGCAATTCTTGCGCTGATACTGGCCAACGGGCCCGAAGGTAGCGCCGCCATAGGCAATCTAGCTTCAAACGGTTTTGGTGAAGCATCTCCTGGTAAATTCAACCTAATTGCTGTAATCATTACTGAAGTTGTAATGACGGCTGCATTCTTAATGGTGATCATGGGTGCAACAGACAAGCGCGCTCCTGCTGGCTTCGCTCCTCTTGCCATCGGTATGTGTTTAACACTGATTCACTTGATCTCAATTCCAGTATCGAATACGTCTGTTAACCCAGCTCGTAGTACAGGACCTGCATTGATCTCAATGGACGCTACAGCTATGACTCAGCTATGGGTATTCTGGGCAGCACCGATCGCTGGTGCAATTATCGGTGCATTGGCTTACCGTGCATTGATGGGTAGCTCACAGGAAGATTAATCTTCTAAATGTTGGCCTGAATTAATTCAAGCTAAAAAAATGCCCGGACTTGATCCGGGCATTTTTGGTTGTAGGATTTGACATCGAATACCAAAGTTAAATCTTTCTCCAACGCCTACCAGATCTTGCCATCATTTCGACCGAAGCAGTAGGTCCTTCACTATTACTATCATAGGTCTCTGGCTTAGTTCCTGATTTTTCCCAGCTTTCCATAATAGGATCTATCCACTCCCAAGCCGCTTCAACCTCATCCCCACGCATAAACAATGTCTGGTCTCCGCGTACCACATCCATCAATAAACGCTCATAAGCATCTGGCATACGCCCTTTTTGGTGCTCTTCAGCAAAAGCTACATCAAGCGGGGTTGAATGCAAACGAAAGCCACCGGGGCCAGGTTCTTTGGTCATCAACTCTAATTCCAATCCTTCATCTGGCTGTAATCGAATACTCAAGACATTGTTCGATATTGGGGTTGATAAGTCGCCGAAGACCAAGTGCGGTGGCTTTTTGAAAACAATTGCTATTTCAGTAACCTGGGAACGTAATTTTTTTCCGGTTCTGAGGTAAAAAGGAACACCAGCCCAACGCCAATTTTCTATTTCCGCTTCAATAGCAACATAACACTCGGTGGTGCTAGATGGATTCTTCGCTTCGTCTACATACGAAGGCGAGTCCGTGCTTGCCAAGTATTGTGCTCTAACCGTTTTATCCAGTGCGTCATAACCTTTAAGGGGTCTTAATGCCCTCAGCACTTTTAGCTTTTCATCCCGTACTGCATCGGCGGAAAAAGCGTGCGGTGGCTCCATAGCAAGCAGACAAACAAGCTGCATTAGATGGTTTTGCACCATATCCCGCATAGCTCCTGATGTATCGTAATAACCGCCCCGTGTTCCTACACCTAATGATTCTGCGGCCGTAATTTGAACATGGTCTATAGACTGGGCATTCCAGATAGGTTCAAACAAAGCATTGGCAAACCTCAACGCCATCAAATTTTGTACCGTCTCCTTACCTAAATAATGGTCGATGCGATAAATACATTGCTCACTAAATACTGAGCCGATCTCTGAGTTTAGCTGCTTGGCACTTTTCAAATCATGCCCTAACGGCTTTTCTACAACCAATCTTGCTTTTCCATCTGATAAGCCAGCATTAGCCAAACCGTGCGCAATCACTCCAAAGAACGTTGGGCTAACAGCTAGATAATAGACGCGAATTCTATCCGGAAACTGCCCGAGCATGTCGACTAACTCTGTCCACCCATCGGGGTCGGTGACATCATTAGGGATATAATGAACCCGTTGCAAGAAGCTTTTAAGTAATTCCTCATCAAGTTCATCGGCCGGAATATGTTTATGCAACGCATCATTAGCCAACTCACGATACTTTTTAGTGCTGTGCTTACTTAAGGAGAGGCCTATGATTCTTGCATCTTCCGGAATCTGAGCCACAGCGTGACGACGAAACAATGCAGGTAATAACTTGCGCATGGCAAGATCCCCAGTTGCGCCAAAAATAACGAGATCAAAGGGATTAACAGGGATTACTACACTGGTCATGAGGCGTCCTAAGGAAGTCGACAAGAAAGCAGGGATTGTAACATCCGCTATACTTGCTTCACAGTGTTCGGAGAAATGCTGTGATAAATTAGCGAACTATTTCCAATGCACCCTAAATTACCTATACGAGGATGATCAATGACAACGATGGCAATATTATTTGCTGCCGTGCAATTACTGGGCATAATCACCTCTATTTTTGCACTGCTCTCCACACGCACCTCTCAGGGGACGATTGCGTGGGTTGTGACTTTGATCGCATTTCCCTGGCTGGGTGTCCCTGCTTATCTATATTTTGGGCGTACCCGCTTCAATGGCTATGTCTCTGCCCGCGTAGAAGACGAGAAAGATTTTCGAAATAAACTGGGTTTGTTCAGCAAAGACATTGATCCTTTTTTAATCAGCAAAGCCAAGCAAAACGAAGCGCTGAAAGCCTTTGAAGTCTTGGCTAAGCTCCCCTTTTCCCAGGCTAACCAAGCCAAACTATTAATCAACGGTCGCGAAACGTTTGAAGATATTTTCAGAGGAATACGAGAGTCAACAGATTATATTTTAATTCAGTTTTATATCATCAACGACGACCAACTTGGCAATCAGCTTCTGGATTTGTTGGCAAAAGCCGTCAGGAAAAACATTCGGGTTTTCTTACTCTATGATGATATCGGCTGTTACCACTTAAGCGAGCGCTATCTGAATAGGTTAGAGCAGGCTGGAGTCATGGTGAATTCTTTTCACTCCACACGAAACGTCCAGAATCGATTCCAGCTAAATTTCCGTAATCACCGTAAAATCGTAGTGATCGACGGCAAAACAGCTTGGCTAGGGGGCCATAATGTTGGCGATGAATACCTTGGAAAAAACCCCAAATATCCAAATTGGCGAGACACACACATTCGATTAGACGGCCCAGCGGCACTGGGCGCACAACTATCCTTCGTTGAAGATTGGCATTGGGCAACAGATGAAGCTTTACTGCTTAACTGGACACCCAATCCTGTAAAACAAAGTGATCAGCGTGTACTAATACTTCCATCCGGCCCCTCTGATCCCTTTGAAACCGCTAGCTTAATGATGCAACAGGCTATGCATGTGGCAAAGGAACGAATTTGGATTGCCAGCCCCTACTTCGTGCCTGACGAAGGCGTGCAACAAGCACTTAGACTTGCCGCATTACGGGGCGTAGACGTCACTATTTTAATACCCGATAAGCCAGATAACTTATTGATCTACTTATCAGCTTATTCTTTTGTAGCGGGAATACTCAAGGCTGGCGTCCGGATATTGCGTTACCAGCGAGGGTTTCTACATCAAAAAGTTTTTTTAGTAGACGACTACTTAGCCGCTGTCGGCACGGCAAATATGGATAATCGCTCATTTCGTTTGAACTTCGAAATTACGGCAATTGTTGATGATAAAGAGTTTGCCAGCCAGGTAGAGACGATGCTCCTGAATGATTTCTCTCAATCCATTGAAATGAAGATTGAAGAAATTGAAGCCAAACCACTCTGGTTCACAATTCTTAGTCGTGCAGCCTACTTATCAGCACCGATACAGTAACGATCGCCTCTAATACAGATGTCTGCTAACTATTAATAGCATGACGAATCTGATCAAGCTTTTGCAGTGTCAGATCATACCCCACCTGAATAGACTCTTCTGCACGATAAAACTCCAGCAAGCTAACATGTGCCAGACGCGGCGATAACAATACATCGGGTGGGTCTCCTGCCATACGACTTCGTGTAATACGATCTTGCATAATATTCACCGAACCAGCAATCGTTTCAAACATCCCCGGAGGTTCAGGCTGTTGCTCTTTTTGCAAATCCGGAAACAACTGTGCCGAGTAGTCAACGATAGTCTCCCGCCAATTACTTAAGCTGATCTGGCTGTCCGATTCTTTTTTTACATCAGTCTTGTATTTATCCTTTATCAACTTCTCTACGGTTGAGCTTTTAGCGCTAGTATCCTGTTCTTTTCGACTGTGCTTACCGACAATATCGGCATTCAAATCAACCGCTATTACCACATCAGCGCCTAATGAACGACACATCGACACTGGCACAGGATTGACTAAGCCGCCATCCACCAGCCATTTATCCTCAAACGCAGCGGGTGCGAATAAACCCGGCAATGAAATTGATGCCCAGACTGCTGTCAGCGTATTTCCTTGAGTAAACCAAACTTCCCGCCCTGTATGTAAATCCGTGGCTACGCTGCCAAATGCTTTATCAAGATTTTCTATCTTGCTGTCATCGCTACAAATATTATTAACGAACCCTTCATGGAGGCGTTCTTTATCAATCAGGCCTGACCTGAAGCTAAGCTCAGCATATTTTGCTAAATCAAGACGATTCAGTGAGGTGACCCAATTTTCCAATCGGTCAAGACTTGAAGCAGCATAAGCGGCACCGACCACGGAGCCAATGGAACAACCACAAACAATATCAGGCTCCATTCCGTACTTTTGCAAAGCACGAATAACACCAATGTGCGCCCAACCTCTTGCAGCACCGCTACCTAACGCTAAACCAATTTTCAATGACATCTATCATTTCCTTTTAGACTAAGCTGACCTCTAACATATTAAACCCTAGCATCATCCACAAATGAAGCAAAATTGAGGAAGGCAAACAGCCTCATCAAACCGTGGCCTAATGTTAATTATACTATAAGCATGGTATATTAATAGATTGTTAAATAATAACTGACAAAAGGTATTGCAAAATTATTATTATTAACTTAGAGTTTACAACATGATTATATTAACTCACACAGCAACGAATAATTGCAATTGGCATAAACATGCCAAGGAGATTTTGTGCGCGTGATTTAAGTAAATATTTTTACAAAAAGCCGCACATTGTTGCGGCTTTTTTTATGGGCAGAATATTTAGGTGTGACTAATGTTAACGGTAAAGTCACTGGTTGTGATCCAGTTGGATTCGGGTTCGACCCCCGACAGTTACCCCTAAGTGTTTTGTTCATGGCGGATTAGTTTAATGGTAGAACAGGAGCTTCCAAACCTTCTTGTGTGGGTTCGATTCCTACATCCGTCGCCAAGCCTTGTAAGCATTGATGGCAATGCGCCGCATTTGTAATGCGGAAACTTCAGTTCGATTCTGAAACAAGGCTCCACTACTGGTATGTAGTTCAGATTGGTCAGAACGCCTCACTGTTAATGAGGATGTCGCGGGTTCGAGTCCTGCCATACCAGCCAATTTTTACAAAGGGTGTGTAACTCAATTGGAAGAGTAACCGGCTTTTAACCGGTAAGTTGTGAGTTCGAACCTCACCACACCCACCATTTATTTTAGGAATAAACACAATACAGATAATTAATTAGAACATACAAAAAATCAATTTAAAAAATAAAAAAACTTTTGCTTTCATTCTTTAAATGAGAATTATCCGTGGTTGAATATTATATTCAAAAAACTATTTAAATTTCGCAATAAAATAGTTTAAATAAAAATAAAAAACCTTTTCTAGACTATAAATATCAAGGCGCTCATATTATATTACCAAGCCACCAGTTTTTATTTTTGACCCTGAAACTGAGACACCTAGCGACTAAGCAACCAACCGCTTCCGTTCCATGCTTGTAATATACTCCTCATAAGTCCCTTGATAGTCCACAATAGAATTATCCTTGATCTCAATCACGCGTGTGGCCAAGGAGGACACAAACTCTCTATCATGACTCACAAATATCAAAGTCCCTTCGAACTTTTCCAAGGCGCTATTCAACGCTTCGATCGCTTCGATATCCATGTGATTGGTTGGCTCATCCATGATCAGAACATTGAGATCCATCATCATCAGCTTGCCGAATATCAGGCGGTTCTTCTCACCCCCAGAACATACGCGTGCCTTCTTATTTACGTCGTCTTCGGTAAATAACAATCGTCCCAGCATCCCACGAACGGTTAAATCATTATGCTCAGGGGTACGCCACTGAGACATCCATTCAAAGATTGTTAACTCTGTATCAAACTCGCCACCAGTATCTTGCGGGCAGTAACCAATCGTTGCGTTTTCAGACCACTTTACTTCACCCACATTCGCTTGCAGATCATTCATCAAGCAACGTAAGAAGGTCGTTTTACCCGCACCATTTTCACCAATTACGGCTAGTTTGCTACCAGCATCTAAAATGACATTACCATTGCTAAACAAAGTTTCCCCATCATAGCCGTGACCCAACTTCTCAAGTACTAAAGCTTGGCGATGCAGCCTACGACTTTGCATAAAGCTCAAACTTGGCGACTGGCGACTGGAGGTTTTGACTTCATCAAGAGAGATTTTTTCCATCTTTCTAGCCCGAGAACTCGCCTGCTTCGCTTTTGAAGCATTCGCTGAGAATCGATTTACGAAAGCTTGTAGCTCATCAATCTCAGCGCTCTTCTTAGCATTTTCACCCAACAACTGCTCACGAATAAGGCTTGAAGCCGCGAGGAAGTATTCATAATTCCCTGGGTAAATACGCAACTCGCCATAATCGATATCCGCCATGTGCGTGCAAACAGAATTTAGAAAATGCCGATCATGCGAGATGATGATCATGGTGCACTTGCGTTCGTTCAGCACCTTAGCCAACCATTCGATGGTATGAATATCCAAGTTGTTGGTTGGCTCATCCAGCAACAAAATATCAGGATTAGCAAACAAGGCCTGAGCTAACAACACGCGAATTTTATAACCCGGCGCAACCTCTGCCATTAAACCGTAATGCAACTCTTCACCAATACCCGCTTCCAGCAAAATATCACCCGCACGACTTTCAGCGCTGTAGCCGTCCATTTCTGCAAACTCAACCTCGAGATTGGCGACCTTCATGCCGTCGTCTTCGCTCATCTCCGGAAGGCCATAAATGCGCTCTCGCTCCTGCTTGATTTCCCAAAGCTTGGTATCACCCATGATCACGGCGTCAACGACGCTGTAAGCTTCAAACGCAAACTGATCCTGACTAAGCGTCCCCACTTTAGCGTTAGGGTCGATGGAAACATTGCCCGAGGTCGGTGCCAGCTCCCCACTCAAAATATTCATAAACGTGGACTTACCGCAACCATTAGCGCCGATTAAACCGTAGCGATTGCCACTGTCAAACTTGGCAGAAATGTTCTCGAACAGTGGCTCAGAGCCAAACTGCATGGTGATATTTGCGGTAGTAATCAATGGAGTGTCCAGAAAGAAAATAATGATAAGAGCAAGTCGTGATTTGCCCTAAAAGATGCGCACTATAGTGAGTTAGCTGTCTATTGTCGAGATCGTCCGATTATTCAAGCAAAGCCAAAAGCCTACTTAAGATTTTAATGCCTAAAGAAGTTCACAGGTGTTAAAGTACAGCATCGTTCAAACAGACCAAACACATGAACAACAACGACGTACTTCGCCGCCTCCGCTACAGCTTTGATCTTGATGATTCTGACATGATCAAGCTATTCGCCCACTGCGACCAAACAGTGACCAGAGCACAAGTTAGCGCCTGGCTAAAGAAAGATGAAGACCCCGAACTCGTCGCCATCAGCGATACTAACATGGCTGCCTTTCTCAATGGTTTTATCATCTCTAAGCGCGGTAAACAAAACGGAAAAACGCCAGAGCCGGAGAAAAAGCTCAACAACAACATTATCTTCGCCAAACTCAAAATTGCTTTGAATTTACAATCTCATGACATGCTAGCCTTATTGACTCTTGCAGGTTTGCCGATCAGCAAGCATGAACTCAGCGCATTCTTCAGAAAGAACTCACACAAACATTACCGCACCTGCAAAGACCAGATTTTGAGACACTTCCTGAAAGGCATCCAAATGAAATATCACGACGGAATTGCCCTCCCAGAATTGCCGGATACCCCCACTCCTGCACCCGCAAAAAAACCAGTAAAAAAGCCATCTGATAACAAGAACCCGCGCACCTTCCAATGGCCAAAAAAACCACCCTCAGAGTAGATGCACTGACCAACCAGATAAACTCGCCCCCAGTGAGGCCTCTGATTATATGATTTGGCGAATCATTTCAGCCGCAGGCTGTGTGAGCGAATCATATAATCAGAGGCTGAACGAAAATTATGAGTTGTAAATCACGGGAGGATCAAACGCCGTAATCTCCGGCACCTCACCCTCAAATCGCTCCACCTCCACCATACAAGTATGCGCAATCGGCCCTTGCCCCAACTTTGATGTCGGCACATCCGGCGTTAACACATTCACGCTCCCATGTTTACAAAGACTCCCAATCTGCCCAGGCTCCACCGGATCATACCAAGCGCCAGTGCTCATCTGTACCACGCCCTGCATAACCTCATCGCTTATCACTACGGCGGCTAAACAGGCACCACGATCATTAAACACCCGAACAATTTCTCCTGCATCAAGCCCACGCGACTCAGCGTCTAAGGGATGTAGCGTCAACGGCTCTCGCCCATTAATTTTAGCAGAGCGACTGTGACTGCCATGATCAAGCTGACTGTGTAATTTGCGTGTGGGTTGATTTGAAATCATGTGCAGGGGATAAGATGATGTGTCTCCTCCCAACCATTCCAACGGTTCAATCCAAGTCGCATGTCCCTGACAATCGTCATACTCAAACGCTGCAACAGTTGGCGAGTAAATTTCAATCTTACCTGAAGGTGTTGGTAAAGGATTAGCCTCAGGATCTTCTCGAAATGCTTTGAGCATTACCACAGGCTCAGTAGGATCATCAGGCTTAAACCACCCTTTCAGCTTAAACTCAGCATATTCTGGAAACTCCATACCATGCTTCGCAGCATTTTCACGGGTTGTATTGTAAATCC
>CALAJG010000094.1 GCA_937923375.1 uncultured Leucothrix sp. | reverse complement strand
GACGGCTTCAGGAAGTGTTTTAAAGGTGCTAACCGCTTTCACTCGCTGTTCAAAATCAAGTGGAGATTCAACTTGCATGGCCGCGACGGCGTCTATCACGTCATGACTCACACCTTGATCCTGATAATACGCGCGCAGTCGCTCCATAATGTACAGATAAGTCTGATCAATTGCAGCAGTGGCATCCACTTTGTCTTTCAGGCCAGCGGCTGCTTGCTCTAAAAGAGTGCTTAGGTCGACTGATAGCTTTCCTTCTATGATGATCCGCAAGACGCCTAATGATGCGCGACGCAATGCAAATGGGTCTTTGGTACCCGTAGGTTTTTGACCGATAGCGTAAATACCTAAGATAGTATCCAGCTTGTCGGCTAATGAGAGAATCTTTCCTGTCATATGAGCAGGAATATCGTCGCCAGCAAATCCGGGTTTATATTGCTCTTCAATGGCATAAGCGACTTCTTCAGCTTCACCATCGTTGAGCGCATAGTAACGTCCCATTACGCCTTGAAGGTCACTAAACTCTAACACCATGTCGCTACTCAAATCGCATTTGCTGAGCTGTGCGGCGCGCGTTGCATGCTCGACATTTTCACCCAGTTGTTTAGCGATAAAGCCCGAAAGTGTGGCAACCCGTTCGGTTTTTTCAAATGAAGTGCCGAGTTTTTGTTGGAAGACGATTTTTTTCGTGTCTTCTCTGAACGACTCCAGAGATTTTTTGCAATCTTGCTTCCAGAAGAAGGCTGCATCGCTAAAACGCGGGCGAATAACACGCTCGTTTCCATCGCGAACGACACTGACATCACTACTTTCAATGTTGCTGATGGTGATGAAATAAGGCATCAACTTGCCTTGATCGTCTACTACAGGGAAGTATTTTTGGTGGTCCTGCATACTGCTGATCAGGCATTCCTGAGGAACTTCGAGGAACTCGGCACCAAAACAACCATCCACGGCCATCGGCCATTCAACCAGGTTAGTGACTTCATCCAATAGGCTTTCTTCAATAACAGCTTGGCCACCCAGCGACTCTGCACTGGCTTCAGCTTGCTGACGAACCGTTTCCTTACGGACCTGTTGATCAACCAAAACATAAGCCTGTTTGAGTGATTCAACGTAGTCAGATGGTACGTTAAGTATCACTTCAGCAGGATGATGGAAGCGATGTCCACGACTAGTGCGACCTGTCTTGATGCCTAAAACTTCACTGTCGACAATCTCGTTGCCGAGTAAGAAAACGACCCAGTGCACAGGACGCACAAACTCTGTATCGCGATTTCCCCAGCGCATACGTTTAGCA
Organism: uncultured Leucothrix sp.; assembly: GCA_937923375.1. Taxonomy (GTDB): domain Bacteria; phylum Pseudomonadota; class Gammaproteobacteria; order Thiotrichales; family Thiotrichaceae; genus Leucothrix. Next base: position 3,296 of record CALAJG010000094.1, on the reverse strand, counting down.
ATGGGCAATTCTGACAGTGCAGTGTTGAGCATTGCTGGCAGCAGTTCTTTTGCGGCTAAACCTGCTTTGGTTTCGCTGAAATTGAGGTAGGCACCTTTATCTGTTTCGATTTGCTGAAGCTGGTCAAATTCCACACCGCAGGATTTTGCAAAGCCCATCGCTGCTTTACTAGGATTTCCTTCTGCATCATAAGCTGCCTTAACCGCAGGGCCACGTTTCTCTACGTGTTGGTCTGCCTGAAAAGCGTCAACGCTGTTGATAAGCACAGCTAAGCGACGTGGAGATGAATACGACGCAACATCGCCGTGGCCAATGCCAGCTTCATTTAAGCTTTTGCACAAGTGACTGGTTAAAGCCGCCGAAAGTTTATTCAGGGTCTTTGGTGGTAATTCTTCTGTGCCGATTTCGATCAGCAAGTCTGTGGGTGATGTCATCGCCAGATCTCCTTATTTATCAGCGTTGTCGGCGGCATTGTTTTTTAGCATTGGGAAACCTAATGCTTCACGCGAGTTATAGTAAGCTTGGGCGATGCCGCGAGATAGTGTGCGGACTCGCAGGATATAGCGCTGACGTTCTGTTACAGACAAAGCATGTCGCGCATCCAGCAAATTAAACAGGTGCGATGCTTGCAGCATTTGCTCATAGGCCGGTAGGGGGAGGGTATCTTCGATCATTGCCAAGCTGACTTTTTCAGCTTCATCAAACTGGTGAAATAGTTCTTCAACGTTGGCTTTTTCAAAATTGTAAGTCGATTGTTCGACTTCATTTTGATGGTACACGTCGCCATAAGTGATGGTACCTTCCGGGCTGTCTGTCCAGATCAGGTCATAGACATTTTCAACGTTTTGCACATACATCGCAATACGCTCAAGTCCATAGGTAATCTCACCGGACACGGGCTTACAGTCGATGCCACCAACCTGTTGGAAGTAGGTGAACTGAGAGACTTCCATGCCATTCAGCCATATTTCCCAACCTAAGCCCCAGGCACCCAGCGTGGGAGATTCCCAGTTGTCTTCAACGAAGCGAATATCGTATTTCAGTGGATCAATACCCATCGCTTCAAGCGAGCCAAGGTATAGTTCCTGAAAGTTATCCGGTGATGGTTTGAGCAACACCTGAAACTGATAATAGTGCTGAAGTCTGTTGGGGTTTTCACCGTAGCGTCCATCAGTAGGGCGTCTGGAAGGTTGCACATAGGCTGCCCGCCATGGCTCTGGGCCAACAGCGCGTAAGAAAGTTGCAGGGTGAAAGGTGCCCGCGCCCATCGGCATGTCATAAGGTTGTAGAATGGCGCAGCCTTGCTTGGACCAGTAATCTTGTAGAGCAAAGATTTGTCCCTGAAAGGTGGAAACGTTGTATTCAGACATGTCGGTAAATTCGGCGGTTTTAATAAAGGGGGAGATTATACGGTATTTTTTTGGAGGCGTGTGGCTGAGTTGGGGCTTACTTACGGGTGATGCGTAACAAGTGTCGCTCACCTTCAAGAAAGGGAACTTCCAGCACTTGTTTTGATTCGAGTTGATAGCCTTTTGGCAAATAAGCCAGCTCTTGCAGGGGATGCTGTCCTTTCATGGCATAGAGAGATCCATCGTCTGCTAACAGGGCTGTGCAACCGTTTACGAAGTCAGCGATAGAGGAGAATGCGCGGCTAATGATCGCTTGGTAGCGATGCGTTGGTTGCCACTGCTCTACACGACTTTGTACGACATCGGCATTGCTTAAACCCAGTTCAATAATGGCCTGCTGTATGAAGCGGGTTTTTTTACCGTTGGTGTCGAGCATAGTGAAGCTACGATCCGGCTGCAAAATAGCCAGCGGTATCCCTGGCAGGCCAGCACCGCTACCTACATCCAGACAATTAGCGCCTCTGATAAACGGCGCAACGACTAAACTGTCGAAAATATGCGTGGGAATCATTTTTGCTGGCTCACGCACCGCCGTTAAGTTGTAGGTTTTGTTCCAGCGGCTTAACAGGTCAACATATTGTTTTAGCCGGTCGAGCTGTGAATCATCTATGCTCATATCCAACGCTTGCAGGCCTTTTGACCATAAGGCTTCGTGTTGTGAATCGTTCACGCACTAGCCTTCATTTTGTATTGCTGTTTCTTCAGGTGTACTAACAGGATGGAAATAGCCGCCGGCGTAATACCCGGAATCCTTGAAGCCTGACCGATTGTTGCGGGTCGTTGCTCTGTGAATTTTTGGCGCACCTCGTTGGATAAACCAGACACTAAGCTGTAATCCAGTTGATCGGGAAGTGTGGCGTTTTCCTGTCGGAGCTGTCGATCAACTTCCTGCTGCTGTCGCTCAATGTAACCTGCGTATTTGATTTGTACTTCAACCTGCTCGGCGATAGCTGGATCCTCAACCTTTGGCCCTGCTGCTTCAATACTCATGAGAGAGTCATAGCTAACATTGGGACGGCGAATTAATTCATCTAAGTGATATTCACGAGCCAGCGAGCCATCAAATACTTCATCTATTTCAGCTTTGCTCACTTGCGAAGGGTGTAGACAAGTATCGCGCACGCGCTGTAATTCATGTTCAATCTGTTCACTCTTTTCACTGAATTTACGCCAGCGCTTTTCATCAACCAAGCCGAGTTTGTGGCCTATTTCAGTTAGGCGCAAGTCGGCGTTGTCTTCACGCAGCAGCAAGCGATGCTCGGCGCGGCTGGTAAACATGCGGTACGGCTCCTGCGTGCCGCAGGTAATTAGATCGTCAACCAAAACGCCGATATAAGCTTCATTGCGCTTTGGGCTCCACGTTTCTTTGCCTTGGGCTTGTAAAGCGGCGTTCATGCCTGCTAGTAAGCCTTGTGCGCCAGCCTCTTCATAGCCGGTGGTTCCATTGATTTGGCCAGCAAAGTACAAACCATCAACAAACTTTGTTTCAAGCGTTGGTTTGAGGTCACGCGGATCAAAAAAGTCATACTCGATAGCATAGCCAGGTCGTGTAATATGCGCATTTTCAAATCCTACAATTGAGCGGACTAAATCTAGCTGCACATCAAATGGTAAGCTGGTTGAAATTCCATTTGGGTACACTTCATAGGTGTTTAAGCCTTCGGGTTCAATGAATATTTGGTGCTGTTGTTTCTCAGCAAACCGTACCACTTTATCTTCTATCGAAGGGCAGTAGCGCGGCCCCGTTCCTTCAATCTTACCGGAGTAAAGTGGAGATCTATCCAGTGACTTTAGAATTAAGTCGTGCGTGCCTTTATTGGTGTAGGTGATGTGGCAAGCCACCTGTTGCGGATGCTCTGAGCGATCACCTAGATATGAAAACACCGG
>CALAJG010000093.1 GCA_937923375.1 uncultured Leucothrix sp. | reverse complement strand
ATTGATGATGTCATCCCACTCATCATCTTTCATGCGCATTAATAAATTATCACGCGTGATACCAGCATTGTTAACAAGCACTTCAATAGTGCCGTGCTCATCAGTAATTTCTTTTAATACCGCACTTATAGAGTCAGGGTCAGCGACATTTAATTTTTTACCAAACCCGTTTAAACCCATCTCTTGAAAATAAGCTGAGATTGCATCAGCACCGCTATCTGATGTCGCTGTTCCAATTACAACAGCACCTGTTTTAGCTAGTGTTTCAGCGATAGCACGACCAATCCCACGACTCGCCCCGGTCACTAACACTATCTTGCTCTCAAGCCTCATCTCAATACTCATCGCGGTTATTCCTGTGTCGCAGCCAAGGCTTTTTCAAAAGAAGCCGTGTCATTTATGGTTAAATTACCCAGCTTGCGATTGATTCGTCGATTCAAACCAAATAAAACCTTGCCTGGGCCAAACTCAATAATGGTATCAGCGCCCTGTGATTCAAGGGCCTGAATAGTATCTACCCACTTTACAGGGCGATACAGCTGTTCTGCGACCGCCTTTCTTGCGTCTGACTCAGACCCAGCTGGACTCGCATTAACATTATGCAGCACAGAAACCTTGCCGGGCTGGAACAGCGCAGCATCCAGTGCACTGGCCATTTCAACCGAAATATCTTTTAGCAGGCTGCAGTGTGAAGGAACACTCATTGCTAGCTTTATAGTGCGTTTAGCCCCCATTTCACTAAGCACTCCCATGGCACGGTCAACAGCGTCACTGTGACCGCCAATTACTGTTTGCTCAGGAGAATTAAAATTCACCGCTTCAACGACCTGATCACCTGCTGCTTTTGCACACCCTTCAACAACCTGCTCTGCTGTTAATCCCAGAATTGCAGCCATACCGCCAATGCCATCCGGTACCGCTTGCTGCATTAGGGCCGAGCGTTTAGCCACTAGGGAAACCGCCGTTGGGTAGTCAATCGCTTCGCTGGCCACCAGTGCACTGTATTCTCCGAGGCTATGACCCGCCATAGCTGAAGGCATTGCACCACCTTGATTTCGCCAGAGCCTCCAGACCGCTACACCTGCCGCTAGCATTAACGGCTGAGTGATTTCGGTTTGACTCAGTAATTCTTCAGGACCTGCAGTAACAATTTCCCAGAGATTTTTGGATAGAATGTCAGAAGCTTCATCAAATGTTGCTTTAACAGAAGGATGTGACCCTGCCAGATCATCCATCATTCCCAACGATTGTGAGCCCTGCCCGGGAAACACCGCCGCAAAATTCATACCTAATACACCTGACAAACTTTAGAATGATGCGGATGATACAGACCTGATCGTCAGATATCCAACAACGGATGCTTAACTTTTATCATTCATCGCAAAAAATTCAGAGATATGGCTTGCAATCTACTAAAACGGCCCAATTATACAAAGTGCAACTTAAAAATGACTTGTTTAATCAATCAAGTGGTGGATAATGCTGCGCTTAAACACATGAATCAGAAATTTGGAATATATGGCTAAAGAAGAAAATATTGAAATGGAAGGAACGGTCATTGAGACGCTTCCAAACACAACCTTTAAGGTTGAACTTGAAAATGGACACGTCGTTAACGCTCACATCTCAGGAAGAATGCGCAAAAACTACATTCGCATATTGACTGGCGACACGGTAACGGTCCAACTCACACCTTATGATTTGACTAAAGGTAGAATCACCTACCGAAGTAAATAATTCACACAGCCACAGCCGTAGTATTCGAGCAAAACCCAGTATCACGAACATTAAAAAAGGCGCTACCTAATGATTTAGGTAGCGCCTTTTGTTATGCGAAATGCATAGCCTAACTTAGTAAGTTAAGCCGGTGCTTTTTCTTTATCAAACGCTAACTTCAGCGATCCCGACTTTTCTGTTACTTTCACCGTACCACCTTTGACTAAACGGCCGAATAAGATTTCATCGGCCAATGGACGTTTGATATTCTCCTGGATAACACGCTCCATCGGTCTGGCACCCATCTTAACGTCATAACCTTTGTCAGCTAACCAACGCTTGGCTTTGTCATCAACCACTAAGGTTACATTTTTCTCGTTAAGTTGAATCTCAAGGCGAATCAGGAACTTGTCTACAATTGAAGTAATCACTGACTCGGGCAATGGATTGAACTGAACCACCGCATCCAGGCGATTCCTGAATTCAGGTGTAAAGGCATTTTCAATCGCCTTGCTGGTATCCAGAGAATGATTCTGGGTGGTGAAGCCCATTGAACTGCGGCTAATATCTTGCGCACCGGCATTACTGGTCATGATCAAAATCACGTTTCTGAAATCAACCTTGCGACCATTGCTGTCGGTTAACGCACCGTTATCCATCACCTGCAACAGCAGATTAAATACATCAGGGTGCGCCTTCTCAACTTCATCCAGCAACAGCACAGCATGTGGGTTCTTGTTGACCGCATCGGTCAGCAAGCCACCTTCGTCATAACCAACATACCCCGGAGGTGCACCAATCAAACGAGAAACCGTGTGACGCTCCATGTACTCAGACATATCAAAGCGCAACAAATTAATACCCAAATGCTCCGAAAGCTGTTTGGTGACTTCAGTCTTACCCACACCGGTTGGACCTGCAAACAAGAACGAGCCAATAGGCTTGTGATCATCGCGCAAACCAGAGCGAGCCATTTTGATCGCGGTAACAATCTGAGTAATAGCCTCATTCTGACCAAATACCACACGCTTCAAGCTAGTCTCTAGTGTTTTCAATACTTCCATATCCGAACTAGAAACAGCTTTTGGTGGTATGCGAGCAATTTTTGCAACGATTGCTTCAATATCACCAACAGAGATAGTCTTTTTGCGCGACGCCTTAGGCTGCAACTGACGGTTAGCGCCCGCCTCATCAATCACATCAATGGCCTTATCAGGCAGGCGACGATCCGTAATATAACGAGCGGAGAGCTCTACCGCAGTTTCCAGTGCAGGCATGGTGTATTTAACATCATGATGCTCCTCAAAGCGCGTTTTAAGGCCTTTCAAAATCTTGATTGTTTCAGGAACCGATGGCTCATTCACATCAATCTTTTGGAAGCGACGCGCCAAGGCACGGTCTTTTTCAAAAATACTATGGTATTCCTGATAGGTCGTTGAACCCATGCACTTCAATTCGCCTGAAGCCAACACAGGCTTGATCAGGTTGGATGCATCCATGGTTCCACCCGAAGTCGCACCGGCACCGATAATGATATGGATCTCATCGATGAACAACACCGCGTGCTCTTCATCCCGAATCTGATTCAACACGGCTTTTAAGCGCTTCTCAAAGTCACCTCGATATTTAGTTCCTGCAACCAATGCGCCGAGATCTAGGGAGTAGATCGTCGCATCAGCAAGAACTTCTGGCACTTCGCCATC
>CALAJG010000092.1 GCA_937923375.1 uncultured Leucothrix sp. | reverse complement strand
TACTTCATGTCCCCGACCATCTTTGGTGATGTCACGCCGGATATGACCTTGGCCCGCGAAGAGGTATTTGGGCCTGTTTTAGGCGTAATGAGCTTTGAAGATGAAGCTGAAGCGATTCACATGGCGAATGATAGCAACTATGGTTTAGCGGCAGCAGTTTGGACGGGTAATTTATCGCGAGCGCACCGTATGATTCGCGCGGTTAACGCGGGTGTTGTGCATGTAAATACCTATGGTGGTCCTGACGTAACGGTACCTTTGGGTGGAGTGAAACAATCAGGAAATGGTGTTGATAAATCAATGCATGCACTGGATAAATATACTGACCTGAAAACTGCTTGGATTCAGCTATGAGTGCGCTTTACAAAGGGGGATGTCTCTGCGGTTCCATCCAATACGAAGTCACCAAAATCGAACCGAGAATGGGACATTGCCATTGTTCGATGTGCCGTAAATTCCACGGAGCGGCTTATGCGACCTTGGGAGAGGCGCTAGCAGAAAACTTCCGGTGGGTTGAAGGTGAGTCGCTATTAAAGACTTACCTTGCACCAAACGGTACACGGCGAAAGTTTTGTGAAAACTGTGGCTCAAGCCTTATCTTTGAGGCGGCTGGCGACGATGGTCGCTTGGTGGAGTTCTCTTTAGGTACACTGGATACTGGTCTTGAGCTAAGGCCAGATGCGCATATCTTCCGTGAATCTGCTGCTAATTGGTGTGAAGTGAGTGATGACTTGCCGCAATATAAAGCAGGAAGAGATAGCGAAAAGCTAGACAATTAGTGAATAAAGATCATCTAGGCAATTGACTGATGATACAGCCCTTATTCAGATCCAAGATCTGACTCTCTGAGAAAACTATGCATGTTAAAATTAAAGGGTTGGATCAATGATTAATCTGAGAGCTTTTATCGCGGCTCCAAGCGCCGGTATTACGTCAGTAATCATCTTCATAGCCTCCTCATTTTGGGGGCTTTACTGGATACCCCTGAGATATCTGGAAGGTGAGGGCATCGCGGGTGGTTGGGCCATCGCCTTGTTAAACCTGCCAGCTGCTATAGTGATATTTCCTCTTGTCCTTTGGCAATGGAATCAGCATAAACAGCAATTCTGGCGCTGTGTTCTAATTGGTGTGCTAACGGGCCTTGGCATGGCAATGTATACCTCCGGATTAGTCTATTCTTCAGTGGTCAGAGCTACGTTATTGTTTTATTTGACGCCCGCGTGGGCAACCTTAATCGGCATCATATGGCTGGGTGAAAGGGCGAGCTGGCAACGCTGGGCGGCTATTGCAATTGGCTTGGCTGGATTGGGTTTACTAGTGTCTGGTGGAGGCGCGGTACCTTTGAATGTGGGTGATCTTTTTGCCTTGCTAGCCGGTGTTTTCTGGGCAATTGGTGCAGCGGTGATTAAGCACTATGACACGGTACCTTTACCGGGTATGACGATGTTTCAATTCTTCTTTACATCGTTATCGGCCATTCTATTGGGCTTGCTCATGGGTAACTTTCAACCGCCATCGCTCGATGTGGTTCTGCCCTCACTCCCTTTATCAGCGTTGATCTCATTGATTATTATCCTTCCTTCAGTTTGGCTTATATTCTGGGCGCAGAAGTTTTTATTTCCCGGGCGCGTAGGGTTGTTGATGATGTCGGAAGTGTTAATGGCGGTTGTGAGCGCTAGTATCTTTTTGCCTGAGGAGGCCATGTCTCTCATGGCTTGGTGTGGAGCCGTGTTGATTATTACCGCTTGTTTTATTGAGGTGTTTAGTACGTCTGCTGAATAACTGATTGAGGGGTGCAACTGAAACCTTGCTTGGTTCGTTGAATTAGTAACGTCTTATAGTTTAGGAGTTAGTAATGCCCGATTTTGCATTCGATACAAAACGCCGCAAATTCATCACTCAATCTGCTGGCATAGTGGGTGCCGCAGGGTTGGCCTTGGCAGGTTCAGCGCTGTCTGATCAATCGGCTGCTAAAAAGGCTGCCAAAAAAGACCGCTATGGCATCAAGGGTGAACAAGCTCCTGAAATCAAATTAGATTATTGGATCGATAAGGATGGTAAGCCAACAGAATTTTCCGTCCTGGAAAATCGCGGCAAATGGGTCTTTTTAAAGTGCTTTCAGGATTGGTGCCCCGGTTGTCATGCAAGTGGCTTTCCAGCGTTAAAAGCATTTTCAGATGAGTTTTGGGATCATCCACAAGTTGCAATTGCAGGAATACAAACTGTATTTGAAGGCTTCAGTGCGAATAAAAAATCCGATGTGAGAAAGTTGCAGTTACGTTATGAACTGCCTATCACAATGGGGCATGATGAAGGCAACCCGAAAGGCGATCGATTCCCCAAAACGGTGAGGAATTATTTTACGGGTGGCACCCCGTGGTTGATTTTGATTGAGCCTGGTGGGATGGTTGTCTTCAATAATTTTCATGTAGACTCAACTAAACTGATCGAGTTTATGAATATCCAGCTAAAGAAAACCTGAGGAGCCTACTATGTCACTGACCACCCAATTCCGTGCACTTCATTGTTCTGAAGATCTTTTGGTCTTACCTAATCCATGGGATCTGGGTAGCGCCATGATATTCAAAGGAATGGGGTATCAGGCATTGGCCACGACGAGTTTGGGTTTGACTTTTAGTTTGGGGAGAAAGGAGGGTAGTGTCAGTATCGATGATATGCGGCAACAGGCTGTTGATATTCAAAATAAATCAGGCCTGCCGGTAACGGTTGATCTCGAAAATGGTGGCGCTGATGAGCCTGAGGGAGTGGCCAATGCGGTTCGTCGATGTGTTGAAGCAGGCTTGGCGGGCGCATCCATAGA
>CALAJG010000091.1 GCA_937923375.1 uncultured Leucothrix sp. | reverse complement strand
GGTGGGTCAGAACTTAGATCCCGATAAACCAACTGGGATGCAAAATATTCTGGAAACGATTGTTGAGTTTGTTAATCAGCAGGTTAAGGATATTTTTCCAGATGCCGATGAATGGATTGGCCCTTTAGCCATTACGATCTTTATTATGGTAATTCTCATGAATACCATGGACATTATCCCAGTTGATCTCTTTCCGTCGTTAGTGGCAGGGATAGCCAGTATCTTCAATATTGACCCGCACGATGTTTATTTCAAACTGGTTCCAACGACCAATCTTGATACCACCTTTGCACTAGCGCTAATGGTGTTCCTGCTTATCATGTACTACAACATCAAGAGCAAAGGCTTGGGCGGTTACCTAATGGTATTCCTGACACATCCTTTCTCTGCGGAAACTTGGTGGGTGAAAATTATTCTCGCCCCGGCCAATATCATGATGACCATCATCGAAGAACTTGCTAAGCCAATCAGTATGGGCTTACGACTGTTCGGAAATATGTTCGCGGGCGAGTTGCTGTTCCTACTGATCGCTTTACTGGGAGTAGGTTGGGCGATGCCAGGTCAGATTGTACTTGGATCGCTATGGTCAATTTTCCATATTATGGTAATCATTCTGCAGGCTTACATCTTCATGCTGCTGACGGTCATCTTCCTGGGGTTAGCGAGTCAGAAGGGCGAGGATCACTAAGTCGCTAATATTAATTTCGTTCAAAAGTTCTGTTTGATTTTTAAGTTTTTATTTTTATTGTTTTAGGAGTTTCACAATGGATGCAACAGTAGTATCTGAAATCGTATCATCAACGGCATTAGTTGTAGGTATCGTATTGGCGGCAGCAGCGTTTGGTTCTGCGCTAGGTTGGGGTTTAATCTGTTCTAAGTTTATCGAAGGTATTGCGCGTCAGCCTGAGATGCGTGCTCAGTTAACCGGTCAAATGCTATTTACTGGTGGTCTGATGGAAGCATTCCCGATGATCGTACTAGGTATCTCAATGTGGTTCATTTTTGCGAACCCGTTCTTAGATGCAGCGAAGACAGCGATTGGCGGCTAATTACTCTTGAGTGTTAGAGAAGTTTAAAACTTAACATTCGGAGAGAGTAATTATGAATGTCACAGCTACCCTATTTGGACAGTTGATCGTATTCACTATCCTAATCTGGTTCATTAAACAGTACCTGTGGGAGCCTATCATCAACACGTTGGAAGATCGTAAAACACGTGTTGCAGAAGGGCTGGCAGCTGCTGAAGAAGGTCATAAGTTCGAAGAGCAAGCGCAAAAGCAGGTTGAAGAAGAGCTGGGTGCAGCTAAGACTCAATCCGCTGAATTGATTGCTCAAGCTCAGAAGCGTGCCTCTGAAATCGTCGAAAAGGCGAAGGCAGATGCAACGGGTGAGGCTGATCGCATCAAAGCGGCAGCTGAAGCTGAGATTGCGATGGAACGTAGTCGCGCCTCTGAAGAACTTCGTTCGCAAGTGTCTACATTAGCAATAAGCGGTGCTGAAAAAATCCTGGGTAAGGAAATTGATGCAACTGCTCACGCTAAGGCGCTGGATGAACTGGCTGCAAAAATTTAGGTGGTGCCACGATGTCTGAATTGACAACTGCTGCACGTCCCTATGCTAAAGCTGTATTCGAACTAGCAGAATCCTCAGGCGCTCTTGACACTTGGTCAGAGCAACTGAGCGCGATGGCTTCTATTGTTTCGGCGGAAGGTTCGGCAGAATTGCTGAATAGTCCAAAGATCAATGCAGGGCAAAAAATTGACACAATCAAAGAGTTGGCTAATGGCAGCTTGAACGATCAAAGTGTGAATTTGCTGAAGTCGCTGGGTGAGAATAACCGATTTGCATTACTGCCTGACATGGCATCATTGTTTGAAACAATGAAAGCTGAATCTCAAGGTGAAGTGGAAGGCGAGATTATCGCTGCAGCTGCCATGAGTGATGCGCAGGAAAGTGCAATCGTCACAGCGTTAGAGAAGCGTTTGGGCCGTAAAGTAAAACTCGTTACCAAGATCGACGAAACCCTGTTGGGAGGCGCGGTGATTCGCGTTGGCGACTTGGTAATTGATGGATCGCTGCATGGACGTTTTCAGTCAATGAAAGCGGCTATGAGCTGATATAGAGGAATAACTAATGCAACTTAACCCAACTGAAATCAGTGATCTGATCAAGAAGCGTATTGCAAGCTTCGAAGCAGACTCTGAAGCACGTACAGAGGGTACTATCGTCTCAGTAACGGACGGTATCGTTCGCATCCATGGCCTTGGCGATGTGATGTCGGGTGAGATGATTGAATTCTCGAATGGCATTTTCGGTCTGGCGCTTAACTTAGAGCGTGATTCTGTTGGTGCGGTAGTCTTGGGTGACTACAAAACGATTAAAGAAGGTGATACGGCAAAATGTACTGGCCGTATCTTGGAAGTGCCAATCGGTCCAAAGCTGATGGGTCGTGTTGTTGACTCACTGGGTCAGCCAATTGATGGTAAGGGCGCAATTGAAACGCAAGCGTTTGGTCCTATTGAGCGTGTTGCACCGGGTGTTATCGATCGCCAATCTGTTGATGAGCCGATGGAAACAGGTATCAAGGCGCTTGACTCAATGGTTCCTGTTGGTCGTGGTCAGCGTGAGTTGATCATTGGTGATCGCCAGACGGGTAAGACAGCAATCGCTATCGACGCCATCATCAACCAGAAGGGTAAAGACGTTAAGTGTATTTACGTTGCGGTTGGTCAGAAGGCTTCTTCTGTTGCGGGTATCGTACGTAAATTAGAAGAGTACGGCGCAATGGATTACACCATTGTTGTGGCTGCTAACGCTTCTGATCCTGCGTCAATGCAGTACTTGGCTCCTTATGCTGGTTGTGCAATGGGCGAGTACTTCCGTGATCGCGGTGAAGATGCGCTCATTATATATGATGACTTAACCAAGCAAGCCTGGGCTTATCGTCAGGTATCGCTATTGCTACGTCGTCCGCCAGGACGTGAAGCATATCCTGGTGACGTTTTCTACCTTCACTCACGTCTACTAGAGCGTTCTGCTCGCGTCAACGCGAAGTATGTTGAGCGTATGACAAACGGTGAAGTGAAAGGTAAGACAGGTTCATTGACTGCTTATCCAATCATTGAGACTCAGGAAGGTGACGTATCGGCATTCGTTGCGACTAACGTAATCTCGATCACTGATGGTCAGATCTTCTTGGATACCGATCTATTCAACTCAGGAAATCGCCCAGCGATTGACGCGGGTTTGTCAGTATCTCGAGTGGGTGGCTCGGCACAGACTAAGCTGGTCAAAAAGCTCGGTGGTGGTGCTCGTCTTGACCTGGCTCAGTATCGTGAATTGGCTGCATTCTCACAGTTTGCTTCTGACTTGGATGAAGGTACTCGTAAGCAGTTGGAGCGCGGACAACGCGTAACAGCGCTAATGAGTCAGCCTCAATATTCACCATTAACAACG
>CALAJG010000090.1 GCA_937923375.1 uncultured Leucothrix sp. | reverse complement strand
AAAGATTGGTTGCTATCGTCATCGCCCAAACTAAGCCGACGTTTTCAGGCAAACCTACCCCTGTCATCAGTGGCTCTAAAAACTTCGCCAACAAATCAATAGCACCTAGCTCCTGAGCAATCTTTACGATAATGATTGCTGGGACCATGATTTTGAAAAGTGTTAAGGAGGTGTCGTAAATGTCTTTACCCAATTGCGAGAAAATCAGTTTAGCGCCATCGATTATGGGCTTGGAAAATAGTGCAGGCATGTGAATCTCGAATCGAAGGAGTAGAAATCAGCCAGCTAGCCTAACACCAAGTTGATTGGGTTACGTTAAATATCGAAGAGTCCATAGACAACTTATGATTTGCAATTCACTATAATGGTTGTTAAGCATCAAGGCTCCGCGAGAAGATTTGAGTTTAACCTGATGCTTATCAAAAATTTTGGAGAAACAATGACTGCTGTCTATATCGACTATTTGAACCGCTTCGATATCGAAGAATGCGCGCTTAGTAACGATGAGATTCTGCAAGCCATCGAAGAAAGTCTCGCGATGCAAGGTAATGCAGAAACTTCCATTGAGCCTCGCACACATATTCATCCGCGAGCAGGTGTAGAGGGTCACTTCAACGTATTGCGGGGCTGGATTGGTGGCGAGATTGATTCTGCAGGTACTAAGGTTGTCGGTGATTTTGTTGATAACTACAAAACAGGCCGGCCTTCTGAATACGGCCTACTGACGCTATTTGATCCTCGACATGGCGCGCCTAAAGCTATCTTGGATGCCACTGGTATTACTGAAATGCGCACTGGAGCAATGAGTGCGCTAGGTGCAAAGTATCTGGCTAATCCAAAGTCGAAAGTACTCGGCCATATCGGAGCACGGGGCACGGCTTATTGGAATGTGCGTTTACTCAATCATTTGTTTGATTTTGATGAGATACGCATACACTCACGTCGCCCGGAAAGCCGCAATGCCTTTGCTGAGCAATTAGAACAAGACCTTGGCCGTAAAGTCACAGTGACTGAGGACTGGCAGAGTTGCTTAGAGGACGCTGATATTATTGTAGAAGCTTCGAGACTATCTGAGCCTCAGCCCATTTTCAAAACAGAGTGGGTTAAAAAGGGCGCGTTAGTGATTCCTTACGGCACGATGAGCGCAGTGGAACTATCGCTAACTGACATCATGGACAAAATGGTGGTCGACGATTGGGGGCAAGCGCGAGCGGGTGATTTTGGTTCTTTACGGGCGCATGTGAATAACGGACAACTGTCAGAAGAGACGCTTCATGCTGAGCTAGGGCAGATTGTTGCTGGTGTGAAAGCAGGCCGAGAAGCTGAAGATGAAACGAATTTGTTCTGGCACCGTGGCTTGTCGTTATCAGACATTGCGTTGGGTCATGCCTTATTGAAAAAGGCGAAGTCCATTAATGCAGGTCAGCGCTTGCGGTTTTACTAATGGCCTCGAACACGTCATTCATTCTGGGCAAGGAATCTGTCTCCCTAACTCAGTTTGTGCATTATTCAAAGCAGATTACTGGCTTACGAGTCGATCCCTCACTGCTCGATAAGTTAAAGAAAATTCGAGAGATAGTAGAGTCGCATGCAGCGGGTGAAAAACCTGTTTACGGTTTAAATACCGGCTTAGGGGCAAACTTAGGCTACCGGCTGCAAAATGATGAGATCGAGGCTTTTCAGCAGCAACTTTTGCGTGGCCGCTGCGTAGGCACGGGGCCCGCTTTGCCTGCGACAGTTTGCAGAGGGGCACTTCTAGCAAGGATTATCGGGGTTAGTCAGGGGCATTCTGGCATTTCCCTTGAGCTCTTCCATAAGTTAATTGAGATTTACCATGCTGACCTGGCTCCCGTCATTTGTTCTATTGGATCGATTGGAGCAGGGGATTTGCTGCTTAATGCTCAGCTGGGTTTGGCACTGACAGGCGAAGGCCATTTCTGGGTGGATGGTGAACAGGTGGAAGCAACTGCGGCGCTTGAGAATGCTGGAATCGCACCTGCTATTTTACAAGCTAAAGATGCGATGGTTCTAGCAAATAGCTCAGTCATTACGGTGGCACAAACGGCGGTGACTCTTGGTGAATGTGAAAAGCTGTTGCTGTTGGGCCAGTCTGTTGCCGCAATGTCTGCTGAAGCCTATGGAGTGAATACGTCGATATTCTCTGCCGAGCTACAAGCGTTACGACCCGCCTCTGGTCAGGCTGATTCTGCGGCATTCTTTCGTAAAGCACTGCAAGGTAGTTCATCAGCGGATGCGCAAATCCAGGATGCTTTGTCATTTCGGGTGATGGCAACCCTGTTTGGGACGGCGCAAACGGCACTAAAGCATGCGATTTCAGAATGGTCGATTGAAGCCAATGCGGCGGCTGATAGCCCGGTTGTATTGGAAGACGGCACGATGCATTCCACACCAAACTTTAATACTCCTACCATAGCACACAGCTTAGATAGCTTATCGATTGCGCTGCAAGGGCTGGCAAATTCCATGGCTCAGCGGGCAGTAAAATTAATGACACCGAATCTATCAGGTTTAGAAAAACACCTATCTCCTGTGGGAGGCGCTTCAGCGGGGTTGGTACCTATACAAAAAAACATTGCTGCGCTGCTCGCTCAAAGCCGATTTTACGCACAGCCCGCTGGCCTCGATGCAATGGTAGTATCGGATATGGTTGAAGATGTGGCGCCACAGAGCTTGCTTTGTGCACAAATGCTAGAGAAGCAACTAGCCGTAATTCGCTCATTAATAGGTATAGAGGCAATGACGGCCGCGCAGGCGCTGGATTTACGAAAGCC
>CALAJG010000089.1 GCA_937923375.1 uncultured Leucothrix sp. | reverse complement strand
CAGGTAAATCTAACAAACTGATAATTTGCTCAGAAGAAAGCGTCCAGCTATCCAGATAACGCATTACAGCACGTGTCATATCCTGACGTTGCGATTCTGAAAATTGGACACCGCCGAGCTGATCAAGCTTCACTTTTATCACTGCTTTCAGATGTATTTTTACTAGTGGCTAGCCTAGAAGGTGTGGTGAAATTAACAATGTTACTTGGTTTCGAGATTTCGTCTATGAAATGCGGGCGCTCTTTGTTTTCTCGTTGCATCAATTCCATTATTTCTCGCTCACGCGCTGAAACCAGACCAAAGCACATACGGATATCTTCTATCGTTTGAGGTTTAAGGGGTGATTTCAAAGCGCTATTGTCGGGCGTAACATCGACCACTACTTGCGCCAGGGTTTTACGCACCGCTCTTAAAATACTTTTTTCTTTTTCCAGATCTATTAGCTCATGGGACATGAGTCGCTCCTAATTCTGCCACACCAGCATGATAACCATTTCAGCGTTATCCAGCTATATCCCAATATTTCTTACAGGGTACAGGTTAAATATTATTTCGAGATATCAACATTCCGTGATATTCACTGGGAGCTCCAACACATTAATTGCCAAGCCGCCTCGTGCCGTTTCTTTGTATTTATTTTTCATATCCCGACCCGTATCACGCATGGTTTTAATCACTTTGTCTAAGGAAACGAAATGGGTTCCGTCGCCGCGTAGTGCCATACGCGCAGCAGTGATCGCTTTCATAGCAGCCATAGCGTTCCGCTCGATGCACGGTACCTGAACCAAGCCACCAATCGGGTCGCAAGTTAAGCCAAGATTATGCTCCATACCAATCTCTGCTGCATTTTCAACCTGAGCAGGTGTTCCCCCCATGACTTCTGTTAAGGCACCTGCAGCCATTGAACAAGCCGAGCCCACCTCGCCCTGACACCCTACTTCTGCACCACTAATCGAAGCATTTTGCTTGAACAGTATACCAATTGCAGCCGCGACCAATAAGAACCTCACCACCTTGTCATCACTCCAACCGGGATTGTTATGATCCAAATGAAAACGCGTATAGTAGTGCAACACCGCCGGAATGATGCCTGCTGCACCATTAGTTGGAGCAGTAACCACTCGTCCACCCGCAGCATTTTCTTCATTGACTGCTAGTGCATAAAGCGTCACCCAGTCGGTAGCCAGTAATGGATCGACCATCACCATATCTCTGCGCGCTTGCAATTGTTTATAAAGTGAAGCCGCACGACGTTTCACTTTTAGGCCGCCCGGCAAGATACCATCGTTATTGCAACCGTTTACTACGCATTCCTGCATTACATCCCAAATAGCCAACAAACCTTTTCTGACCGACTCCTCAGGCTGACGGACACACTCATTAGCCATCATGATGTCGCTAATGGAAAGTTTATTTATTTCACAGAGAGCTAGTAGTTCATCACCGGTATTAAAAGGATAAGGTACCTTGGTTTCGTCTTCGATAATTTGGCAATCTCCAGCGGCAGCAGACTCATCAACGACAAAGCCACCGCCTACCGAATAATAACTACGCTTTAACAGACTCTCACCATGGGTATCAAAGGCTTCAAAACTCAGACCATTAGGATGGTAAGGTAGGCTTTTCTTACGGTGCATCAATAGGTCTTTATCTTCGTTGAAACCAATTTGCCGTGAACCGCCGAGCATTAATAAATTGTCCTGACGAATAGACTGCAAGCGCTGAGCCATTGTTTCAATCTCAACTGTTTCAGGCAGCTCGCCCTCTAGCCCCATCAAAACTGCTTTAGTTGAGCCATGACCTTTACCCGTTGCACCAAGCGATCCAAATAGCTCTGCCTTGACCCGAAAGACCTGCTCTAACAATGCTTTGTCTTTTAATGACTGAACAAAATACGTGGCAGCGCGCATTGGACCGACGGTATGTGAGCTGGAGGGGCCGATGCCAATAGAAAACAAATCAAATACGCTTATAGACATAGTTATCAACTTCTGAGTTTTTAGTGATTAATACAGAGGATATTATTACTGAGATTTGCATTTACCTAATGAATAGTTACAATTAAACTATAAATTTCCCAAATAAAATAACCTATACCTATCCTTTTATGAATGTAGGCTTTAAAAACCTTCCAATTGACCTGCTGCGCACCTTCGTGACGGTGACTCAGTTCAATAACATCAGTCGAGCAGGTAACGTATTAGGACGCTCACAGCCAGCTATTAGTTTGCAAATAAAACGCCTCGAAGCCCTCATCAATGACAGCCTGTTCCAGCGAACCCAGGGGCACCGCTTTGAATTAACATTGGCAGGTCAGGTCTTATTTGACTACGCCCAGAAAATTCTTGTGCTTAATGACGAGGCCATGAACTACTTTGCCACGCCAACCATTCGCGACAGTATCCACTTAGGAATTCCAAATGAGTTTGCATCTACTCTGCTGCCAAAAATTATTGGACGCTTTGCCAAAATTTATCCAGGCGTAAGACTAGAGGTAACCTCGGATTTGGGAAACAAGCTGCTACCTAAGTTTCGCAATAAAGAGTTCGACTTGCTGTTGGGCTTAAGTAACGACACTGAGAGCATGATCGAAGAAGCGACCTATATTAAAAGTGACGCTTTGGTGTGGGTCAGCAAACAAGATAAAGAAGCGCACTTGCGAAAAACTATCCCTCTAGTTGTTGCACCAGAAGGGTGCTTATATCGAAGACGAATATTGCAGCGACTGAGTCGCATAAATCAGTCGTGGAGTATTGTCTATACAATACCTGGCTTGACAGGTATTCAGGTTGCAATTGCTGAAGGGCTAGGCGTTACCGCACTAGCTAAAAGCACCGTCCCCCCATCATTGGATATTATTCCTGAGTCAGATCAGTTTCCGGTGCTGGGAGAAATTTCAATAAGCTTGTTGCGTCAACCAGGAAGTCGTGGCGAAGCAGTTGATTTATTGGCTGAGTACATCAAAACAAGTCTGCTATAATTGTATAAAGCCTCAACGTGAATCTGGTAGAGGAAACTGACCGTACAAACCGTAGGAAACTGTTAACAATAGAGCAAAAGTGTTTTGCGCCTAGTGGACTTTCCTTTGTCTAGCACTAACGTTTAGACTAATTATTCAAAACTTATAGGAAACCAGTATGATTTCGAGAACCACCCTAAAACATTCACTAGCTGCAGCTTTAATAAGCACTGCCAGTTTGTTTGCCGCAAGCCCAAGTTTCGCCGATGCAGACCTGAAACAAGTACCTGCTGGAACTTATTCAGTTGACCCTTCACATGCCTATATTAATTTCCAATACAACCATTTAGGCCTTTCAAATCCTACCTTAAGCTTTGATGACTTCACCGTTGATATGAATCTGGACACAGAAAACCCTGCCAAAACCACGGTTGCTGTTGAGATAAAAGCGGACAGTTTGGTCACCGGTTCTGCAATCTGGACTGACCACATATCTGGTAAAAAATGGTTCGATTTTGCTAATTACCCTACGATGAAGTTTACTAGCACTGAAGTAACCGGTTCGGGCAGCAGCTTCAAGATGACTGGCGATCTTACCGTTAAGGATGTTACCAAGCCTGTGACGTTGGATGTGACTATCAATGCTGCAATGAACCATCCTATGAATAAGAAGCCGGTGGTTGGAATCAGTGCCAAGGGAACACTGCTGCGCTCTGATTGGGGCCTGGGGGCAAACGCACCTTATGTGAGCGATGAAATTAAACTATCAATAGAAGCAGAGATGTTTAAAAAGTAAAGCAAGACTATTAAATTTGCTTAACTTGGCAGATAAAGCGGTGAGTGCTTTGTCTGCCACCTCAATCACAATAACAATTTCGGCGTCCATGAATATAAAAAACTCAATAGCGCGTTACACTGGTGTGGCCATTGCTTTACATTGGCTGATTGCACTGTTGATTATAAGTCTCTTGATTGTTGGCAAGTTCATGACCAGCTTAGATGAAGCTGACCCGTTACGCTTCTCCTTAACACAGTGGCATAAATCGTTTGGAATCACGATATTACTTCTCACCTTAGCGAGAATTATTTGGCGGCTTAGCCACAAGCCACCTGCCCTTCCCGAACAAGTTAGGGGGTGGCAAAAAGCCGCATCTTCTGTCACACACGTTTTATTGTATTGTTTAATGCTGGCGTTACCTATAAGCGGCTGGATTATGGTGTCTACATCGCCGCTAAACCTCTCAACCATTTTGTATGATGTTATACCGCTTCCGCACTTGCCTGTACTTGCATCATTGGCTAATAAGGCACAAATATCAGACCTCTTTCATGAGATACATCACATCAGTTCAGGCGTTATGATCGCATTGTTGTTGCTGCACATCGGTGCTGCTTTGATGCATCAGTTTGTACATCGTGATTTTGTTATGGAGCGTATGGCTCCACACTGGAAGAGTCAGCAAACCAAAGCTGGGCTAGGTCTAATTGCAGGCTGTATTGGTGCTGTATTATTGGGGCTATTTTTAATAGAAGCGATTCAGAAACACGAAAAAGCCAACTCGGAGGTCATTTCTAAGATTGGTCAAAACCAAGCTCAATCCAAAAGCGTCAGCAGTCAGGTAAAGTTCAAGCTGATATTGATGGGCGAAGAGGTCGAGGGGAGTTTTTCAGGCTCTAGCGTGGTACTAAACAAAGCCAGTGACAATCTATCAGGCCCTAGCCTATCTGCAAAAGTTAAAACAGCTAGCGCAAACACCTCAAACCCACAAATTAATGATTCCCTACCTGGTCCGGACTGGTTTGACGTAGTTCAACACCCGGAGGCAACCTTTGTCTCAACTGAGATAGACATCACTTCGGAAGCATCTTGGTTGATGACGGGTGATTTAACGATTCGTGAAACAACAAAACCTGTGAATTTCACCCTCAACCTTGATCAAAATAATAAAATAGCAACGGGGGCATTCACTATAAACCGGCTAGACTACGCCATTGGAGCGGTCGAACAAGCTGACGACTCTACTGCGGGTTTTAATGTAGTGATAGAGTTTGATTTTCCGATAGAGTAAGAACCGCTTATATCGTATTCACTACCTTCATTTCCCCATATTTTAGTTTCCTGTAAAATGTGAGTCTACATTACAATGCTTCGATGTTCTCAATACACCACTGCGCTCGCTTGATCGTCGCGGTTTGAACGGACTCATCCTGCTTATCCCACTGGCGGTACACCATACCAATGCGCGGATTCTTCTCAAAACGCTCCCGATGACGCACCATAAACCCCCAATAAAGGCTATTAAACGGACAGGCATCGTCCCCCACCTTCTCCTTTATTCGATAGCGGCAGCCTTTGCAATAATCACTCATCTTATTGATGTAGTTACCCCCTGCACTGTAGGCCTTGGTCGCCACAATACCCCCGTCCGCAAACTGGCTCATACCGCGCGTATTGGGCATTTCTACCCATTCCAACGCATCAATATAAATCCCCAAATACCATTCATCCACCTCATCGGGGTGAATTCCAGTTAACAAGCAAAAATTACCCGTCACCATAAGGCGCTGAATGTGGTGAGCGTATGCATAATCCAACGATTGCTTAATCGACTGATGCATGCAGTTCATTTTGGTGTCAGCTGTCCAAAAATACGTGGGTAAAGCCCCCTGACTGTCCAATTGATTCTTCTCCCGGTAATCCGGCATATTCGCCCAATACACGCCACGGATGTACTCTCGCCAACCAAGTATTTGCCGAACAAAACCCTCAATCTGCGAAAGACTAATCTTTCCCTCAGACCGCTCAAAGTAACTCACTGCTTCA
>CALAJG010000088.1 GCA_937923375.1 uncultured Leucothrix sp. | reverse complement strand
ATAGTTATCTTAAGGAAAAGCCACATGAATCAGCACCTTACCGTTGTCGACCACCCTTTGGTTCAGCATAAGTTAGCCTATATGCGCGACCAGAAAACGCCGACCAATCATTTTCGTCAATTGTTAAGAGAAACAAGTCAGTTACTGGCTTATGAAGTTACCCGTAATTTGGAGATGTCTACCAAGCGAATCCAGACACCCATGCAAGAAATTGATGCGCCGGTGGTGGCGGGAAAGAAAATGGCATTAATCTCAATTCTTAGGGCTGGAAATGGATTACTTGACGGTGTGTTAGATCTGGTTCCTTCTGCGCGTGTCGGCTTTGTCGGTTTATATCGGGACGAGGCCACCCTAAAACCTGTTAAATATTATTTCAAAGTACCAAATAAACTTGAGGATCGTTTGGTAATAGCCGTCGACCCTATGCTGGCCACAGGTAACTCCTGTGTTGCGGCCATTGATATGCTTAAAGAAGCGGGTGCGACCAATATTCGGTTTTTGTGTTTGATAGCAGCTCCTGAAGGAGTTGCCAGAATGAAGCAGGCGCATCCGGATGTACCCATTGTGACCGCGAGTTTAGATGACTGTCTCAATGAGCAGGGCTACATAATGCCGGGCTTGGGAGATGCTGGAGACCGCATGTTTGGAACAAAGTAGTCTCTTGACTGCTTTTAACGAGTGAAACGATAACGCTGTAGCGCTTCGTCATTGAAGGTAAATCCGGTTCCTGCTCGCTCAGGAATCACCAACTCACCTTCAACAATCTCCATTTTTTCGTTGAACAGCGGCGCAAACCACGGCATGTGCTCAACCGAAATGCAGTTGGGTGTAGAGCCTGCAAAACACAGGCTTTGCTCAGTAAATATGTGCGTGGATATAGGCATATCAAAGCTAGCTGCCAGCGCAGCCACCTTACGCATTTCAGTCAGACCACCAATACGTTGTAAATCTGGCATCAGAATGTCGCAGGCGCGCGCCTCAATCATCGCTTTCATGCCATAACGGGTATATTCTGTTTCCCCTGATGCTATGGGCATGTCTAAGCGCTTACGAATTTCAGCGTGTCCTTGTAAATCCTGAGCACCAACTGGCTCTTCCAACCAGCCCAGCTCAAACTCCTCAAGTTCACGCCCCAGTTTTATTGCTTGCTTAGCATTAAGTGATTGATTGGCATCAGCCAGCAGTTCGACTTGCGTACCAATGGCTTCGCGAACGGCCTTAACTCTCGTTACATCTTCCCGCCAATTAGGTTTGCCCACGCGTATTTTCATGGAGCGGAACCCTTGGTCGATAAAGTGTTCCGCTTCTGCAGTAAGTTCATCAATCGTTTGAGAAAGCCATAAACCGCCCGATGCATAGGTCTTGATGCGGCTGCGACAGGCGCCAAACAAACGGTGCAAGGGCTTGCCCAGCGACTTGCCTTGCAAATCCCAAAGCGCCGTATCGACAGCCGACAAAGCGCCAATGGTAATGCCTTTTTGGCCCATCGCGTTAAGCGACAGATAGATGTCTTCCCAAATACCTTCAATAAAATCAGCATCTTGCCCAATTACCATCGGGGAAAAGCTTTGAATTACATCGTCAAACGCCTTAAGCCGTACTGCATTTAAGGTAAAGCAGTACCCCTCACCCACTAAACCTGAGTCCGCATGAACCGACACCAACACACAGCCCACCGACTGCATCGAGTGAATAGCCGTGCTGATTGGTTTATCCAACGGTACATTAACCAACTGGGTCTCAAGTTTGGTAATTTTCATTGTGAGTCATCTCTATTCAAAACAGACGTACAGTTGGTCGTCTAATTTTTATAAGAAGGGTCATGACGATCGGCACGTCGTAATAAGGCAGGCCACTCATGTTTACCAGGCGAAAATGCGGCGTATTGTTCGCAGGACATTTTCCACAATGCCGAATCAGCTGGGTCGACCTTCAAATCGGTAGCATGTACTTGTAGCGCTGTTTCGCAGAGGCGAATCAGGTAATACATATTCATGAATGCTTCACCAGCCGTTTTACCAACGGTAAGGAAACCATGGTTGCGCATGACTAAACACTTATTGTCACTGAGGTTTTCAGCGATACGAAAGCGCTCATCCAGATCAACAGAGAGCCCTTCCCAGGCGTGATAACCAATCTTGCCGTAAAGCATTGAAGAATCCTGTACCAGAAATGGAATGCCATCTTCAAACACTGTAGCGGCCAGCGCTGATGGCGGGTGTGCATGAAATACAAAATGATTTTCCGGATGGTGCAAATGGATGGCACTGTGGATGACAAAGCCAGCGGTATTGACATCCGGTGGGCCGTCTAGCACATTCCCTTCTTCATCGACTTTTATTAGGTTAGACGCAGTGACTTCTTCATAAAGAAGACCAAAGCGATGCATGAAAAACTGGTGATCAGTTCCCGGCACGCGTGCGGTGATATGATTCCAGACCGTGTCATCCCAACCCATCATTTGGGTGAGACGAAACATTGCCGCTAAATCGATCCTAGCCTGCCATTCCTCAGCACTGGCCGCGACGGCATTTTTAAAATCATCTGCTACGACTTCTTGTTTCATTCTTAACACTCCAAGGTAGTTTAAGCTCTTAGTAAAGTACCGCTAGCATCTTCCAGCAGTTTAACTGCAATAAGGTGATTGGCGTCCGCGCCATATTTTTCACAGGCCTTGGCGTAAGTTTCTGTGACCAATGCTGACATGGGTAGCGTAATGTCCAAAGTATCGGCTAACTCCATAGCCAAACGCATATCTTTCAGTGCAAGGCCTAATGCAAACGAAGGGTCATAGTCGCCATTAAGTATTGGCGGACCATATCGATCAGCCACATAGCTGCGCCCGGTGCTGTTTTGAATGATGTTTAGCATTTCAGCTGCATTAACGCCGGCTTTAACCCCTAGCATCATCGCTTCTGAGAGGGCAATTGAGTGCAAATAGCAAAGTATGACCTGTGATATTTTTGCTGCGTAGCCAGCTCCTGATTGGCCGAGGTGTTTAATGTCTCCGCCTATTACATCGAAGACAAACCGGTGCCGTTCAAATACTGCTTTATCACCGCCGACATAGATACTAAGACTGCCTGCTCGTGCACCCTCATCTCCGCCTGAAACCGGCGCATCCAAAAAGTGCAGTCCACTGTTTTTCGATTGTGCTAGCAACGCTTGTCCGGTTGCCAGGTTATTGGTGCTTAGATCGATCCAGATAGCGCCCGATTTGGCATAAGGAAATATCTCATTTTCACCGAGCGCTTTCACCTGCACAGGCCCAGGTAGCGATGTCATAATGATATCTGCCTGAGCCAGGCTGCTTTGAATATCGCTGATCCAGCTGGCACCCAGGCTTATTAGATCTTCTGCTTTTGATTTATCAAGGTCAAAAACCGCTACCTCAAACTCACCACTACGAATTAGATTGGCGGCTATGGGATTGCCCATGTTACCGGTACCAAAAAACGCTATTTTCATAGTTGCCACCTCAGAAACTTGCCGCTTATTGTATTAATCAGCAACCTACCCGAGTTCATTAATGCAGTAAAACAAAAATTAATGTTCTCTTAAACCAATTTGGCTTGATCAGGATACACTGTATTATGCGCGAAGCATCTTTTCTGAAAATCGATAGAGAATTTATCCCATGGCGATATTATTGAATAATTATGGATCTGACAATGGACAGTGGCAGGAAGCCTTGGCTGAGCTGCTGCCGGCTATGCCGGTTTATACCTACCCTGATATTCCAGATCCTGACGCCATCAAATATGCTTTGGTCTGGAACCACCCAAAGGGGGATTTACAAACCTATAAAAACTTACGCTGCATTTTGTCATTAGCTGCCGGCATGGAACATTTAATGAATGATCCAGAGCTGCCTGACGTGCCCATGGTTTCGTTAGGTGACCCTGCAATGTCCAGAGATATGGCAAACTATGCCTTGTATTGGTTGATGGATATTCATCGCAATTTTGATCATTACCGTGAGCAGCAGGCTAACAAAAACTGGTTAAGAATCGACACTACGATCACCGATGAATACAAAGTGTTGGTGCTCGGTTTAGGGCGTATTGCCACGCTGGTTTCACAAACAATCCAACAGGCTGGATTCGATATGAAAGCTTGGGACTTTAAAGAGAAGCAGGTTGAAGGAATTGACAGCTACGCGGGTGAAGAGGCGTTAAAAAGCTTATTACCTGAGGCCGATGTGATAATCAGCTGTCTGGCACTCAACGAACGAAGCCAGCAGCTGATCGACAACGATTTTTTGCAACAAGTGAAAAAGGGCGCCTCAATTATCAATATTAGTCGCGGTGGAATTATTGATGAGGCCGCACTACTAGATTCATTGGACAGCGATCATTTGCATCGTGCCGTTCTCGATGTAGTCGCTGTCGAGCCATTGCCTGAGAGTCATGTTTTTTGGACGCATCCTAAGGTCAGAATTACCCCGCATATGTCCGGGCCTACTTATGCACGAAGTGCCGCAAAAGTAATTATCGCCAACATTACACGGATGGAAGATGGTCAGGATCCTCAGCCTATTTTCGATCGCAACCGCGGCAAACAAGCACCTGATTGATTTATTGTCTTGGTACCAGCGCTAAGAAATCCATCTGATATTTTTTGGTTGACGCAATTAATCGGCTTTTTTGGTTAGGGTTTAACGAGTTATATAAGTCAGACATCAGTTGCAGCGTTCTCTGCTTTCGCTTCGCATAAGACTGCTTGTAGGCCGGACTAGAAAATCGCTCAGGTGTTTTGACATGAGCGAGGATGGTTCGCTTAAATTGCTCGGGGTTTGAGCGGTCTTTTAGTTGTTTCTTGACCATCTCCAAAAAACCAGATTGCCTGCTAACCCTTACCTCTTTATCAACAGGCAACTCTTTGGCCCATGCTGCAATCATTTCTAGCTGAGGTTTATTTAGATTTCCAGTCCATTTGACTACGCGCTGTATCATTTTATTCTTACGCTTGTTTAGTCGTTGGGCAGGAGTAATGCCAAAATCCTTTTTCAAGTCTTTTGCCGACTCTCGTTCAAGATTTTTAATTACTTGCGGTATCTGTTCGGTTTTTAAAGATAACAACATGTCGGTGATGACAGGCACTAGTTCGTCTAAGCTGACCGACATGATTGAGAAAG
Source organism: uncultured Leucothrix sp. (assembly GCA_937923375.1). GTDB lineage: Bacteria > Pseudomonadota > Gammaproteobacteria > Thiotrichales > Thiotrichaceae > Leucothrix. The sequence continues at coordinate 4,041 of CALAJG010000088.1, read as the reverse complement.
CTTCGTCATATATCTTGCTGAAATCCGCAGCACTTAAATTAGCTTGTTCAAACTGAAGTGCTTTGCGCTCCATAAATTTTGCGTAATCTGCCACCTGCGTCGTTTGGTGCCAACGGTGAAATTCTTTGATTCTACGCGTGACAACTGCACTCTGCTGCCGATTTAAGCTGACATAATCATTGATCTTCCAACGTATCGCATTATCCACAAATCGGTAGCCTAATTTTACGCTACTACACCCAGCTAAAAGTGTAATGAGTATGGCTAAAACTAACGAAAATCGAATATATTTTCCTTGCATTTTTTAATTCCCTTCTACTGATTTAGCCGAAATATCAGCTGATTGTTTTTTGATCAGTTCGTTACCAAGTCTTATAAATACTGACTGTGAGCTGAATAAAGTGAGGCTATCAACAAACTTGTCCACAGCTAGTGTGGATAACTAATTGGCAGATGTTTTTGTGGTTACTTCATAATAATCTAAACTTTCAAATTTGCTGCCGCAGCTACCTTCAGAAGTACCGCAATGGGTAAAACCGGATTTCAATAGAACCTTACCCGAAGCAGGGTTTCTGCTGAGCCTGCAGGCTAAAATTTTGTTGAGCGACAAGTCATTTAAGCCAAATTTAATGATTCGCTTTGCAGCTTCAGTCGCATAGCCATTGCCCCAATAGTTCACGCCGACCCAGTAGCCTAGCTCAGCTTGCTTAGCGTCTTCTAAAACCAGTCCGATGCAACCAACGATTTCCTGAGAAGATTTCAACGTGATTGCAAAACTAGCCTGCTTACCCAGCTGCCAGTTAGCACCATGCTGAGATATCCAGTCAACCGCGCCAGTCTCAGGATAAGGATGCGGGATATTAGCAGTCATTTCTGCAACACGCTTGTCGGAAGCCATTAACTGAATATCTGGTGCATCATTCAGCGTCAATGGCCGCAGCAGTAATCGTTCGGACTCTAAATGTGGTTGTTTCATGGGAATGCCTTATAAAACCCAAAAGTAAGCAGGATAGTACCTGAGTATTGGTTATATTTTTAGTAACCGTTTAGACAGAATTGGCTAATTATCATTAACGTCAGCACGTTTTTCTCAGGCCCTGCCTGTGATAAACTTGCACACCATTTTGATCTGGAATCCGAGCACTCATGATTATAAAACCTCGCGTACGTGGCTTTCTGTGTATTACCACCCACCCAACAGGCTGTGAAGCCAATGTTGCCAAGCAAATCGACTACGTAAAAGCTAACGGCACTATTAATAATGGTCCAAAACGCGTACTCGTGATCGGCGCTTCCACGGGCTATGGTTTGGCATCAAGAATTTCAGCTGCATTTGGCTCTGGTGCACAGACATTAGGAATCTTTTTCGAAAAAGAAGGCACTGAGAAGAAGCCAGGCACGGCTGGCTGGTATAACACAGCAGCTTTTCATAAGTTTGCCGAAGCCGATGGCCTCTATGCCAAAAGTATTAACGGCGACGCATTCAGTGATGAAATTAAACAGAAAACCATTGAGACGATCAAGGCCGACATGGGCCAGGTAGATTTGGTTGTTTACAGTTTAGCCTCACCGCGTCGGCAGCATCCGGTCACTGGTGTTGTGCATAACTCCACTCTGAAGCCTATCGGCAGTGATACTGTTCAGAAAGGTGTCAATACTGACAAGGAAGAAGTACAAGACTTTCACCTTGAAGCAGCCACGCAGGAAGATATTGATAACACAGTAGCAGTAATGGGTGGTGAAGATTGGCAAATGTGGATCGATGCTTTAGATGATGCCGGGGTGTTAGCCGATGGCGCTAAAACTACAGCCTACACCTACATTGGCGACAAGCTAACATGGGATATTTACTGGCATGGCACCATTGGTGCGGCGAAGAAAGATCTGGACAAACGGGTGGTTGACATTCGTAAAAAGCTGGCCGCTAAAAATGGTGATGCGCGGGTATCAGTATTAAAAGCAGTAGTCACACAGGCAAGTGCAGCAATTCCAGCCATGCCAATTTACTTAGCACTTTTATTCAAAGTGATGAAGGAACGCGGTACTCATGAGGGTTGTATAGAACAGGTCGATGGCTTGTTCCGGGATAGCTTGTACCATGATACGCCCGATTTAGATGAAGAAGGTCGTTTAAGAGCAGATCGTAAAGAGCTTGATCCTGAGGTTCAGTCTGCGGTTGGCGAACTTTGGACTCAAATTAATACTGACACACTGAAAGAGTTATCTGACTTTGCTGGTTACAAACAGGAGTTCTTGCAACTGTTTGGTTTTGAGGTAGAGGGTGTCGATTATGAAGCTGACGTAAACCCTCTCGTGACCATCAAAAATATGGTTTAGGACTCTGGATTAGTCATGCTTAGTGCCATCGCTTCGGCTATTTTTATGCCGTCGATGGCGGCTGACATAATCCCTCCTGCATAACCTGCTCCTTCTCCTCCCGGAAACAAACCTTTAGTGTTTATACTTTGAAAGTGATCATTGCGTTTAATATTGATCGGCGCTGAAGTTCGGGTTTCAACGCCAGTCAATAAAGCATCTTCAGCAGCAAAGCCTTTAATTTTTCGATTAAAGGCCGGAATTGCTTCTCGCAGGGCCTCTATACAAAAATCGGGAAGACTAGATGATAAATCAGTTAACGTGATACCTGGCATATAGGAAGGATGAACACCTCCCAGCGCTGTTGATGGTTTTCCCTTAAGAAAATCGCCTACGCGCTGCGCTGGGGCATTGTAGTTTTCACCCCCAATTACATACGCCCTGCTTTCAAGCTGGCGCTGGAGGTCCAAACCAGCAAGCGGTTCGCCAGGATAATCTGATGGATCAATACCCACCACAACGGCACTGTTGGCGTTACGTTCATTGCGTGAATACTGACTCATGCCGTTGGTAACAACGCGTTTTTCCTCAGAGGTCGCAGCAACCACGGTTCCTCCCGGACACATGCAAAAACTGTAAACGGAGCGACCATTTTTGCAATGATGAACCAATTTATAATCTGCAGCACCAAGAATCTCATTCCCTGCATTGTTTCCGAAACGCGCCTGATCAATGACAGATTGGCGATGTTCAATGCGAAAGCCAATAGAGAATGGTTTGGCTTCGATATAGACGCCTTTGTCGTGTAATACCTGAAAGGTATCGCGAGCACTATGACCTATGGCAATGGCTATATGCCGTGAGTGAATTTTTTCTCCAGATGACAGCGTCAGACCAGTCACCTGACCATTTTCAATATCAAAATCATCCACTCGTTGGCTAAAGCGTATTTCACCGCCAAGCTCGATAATTCTGGCACGCATTTTTTCGACCATCGTCACGAGACGGAAGGTGCCAATATGCGGTTTGCTCACGTAAAGAATTTCATCCGGAGCGCCCGCTTTAACGAATTCATCCAACACTTTTCGCGAATAATGTTTGGGGTCTTTGACCTGGCTGTAGAGCTTGCCATCAGAAAAAGTACCGGCACCACCTTCACCAAACTGCACGTTAGATTCGGTATTTAATTGTTTTTTGCGCCAAAAACCAAAAGTGTCTTTAGTACGCTCACGTACCTCTTTACCACGCTCAAGGATCAGTGGTTTGAAGCCCATCTGCGCCAGAACCAAGCCTGTTAACAAACCACAGGGACCAAAACCAATGACTACGGGACGTTCTGTTAACGCATCAGGCGCTTCGGCTACGAACTGATAGCGCATATCCGGTGTTTTTTTAACAAGCTGATCTGCAATAAATTTATCAAGCAGAAACTCATTTTTGGTGGTATCAATATCGAGTGTGTAAATTAGTAAGATGGCATTCTTTTTGCGAGCGTCATATCCTCGTCGGAACACTTCAAAGTTAATGAGTTCATTTTCAGAAATTTCAAGCTTTTTTAGAACGGCTTGGCGTAGCGCCTGTTCATTATGATTGAGTGGCAATTGGATGTTGGTCAGTCGGATCATGCGAGGGAGACAGCGATCATTAGGAGAAACTCGATAAGCAAGAGCGAGATATTATACTGACCAAGCAGTTAGGTAAACCAGTACCCCGAATGATTAATTT
>CALAJG010000087.1 GCA_937923375.1 uncultured Leucothrix sp. | reverse complement strand
GGCCATTGACTCATCTGCAGCGGGAAAGAAACAATCAGAACAGCATAAGCGATCATCGCGGGATTAAAAGGGTTGTATCCCAACCCACCATAACAGTGCTTGGCAATGATAATAGCGAAAATTAATCCCACCAGCGGCAACCACCAGCTAACCAAAGGGGGTAGCGTCAAGGCAAACAGGCTTGCAGTAACGACCGCGCTCCAATCACTCAGGAACATTTTTACAGGACGCTTGCGCAACAGCAGCATTAATGTTTCAAGCACCACAGCAAAGACAACTGAAAGTGCGATATTAATTAATACACCCCAGCCAAAGAAATAGAAGAGGCTGATTATCGCTGGAATTAAAGCTAAGAGAACCTGCTTCATCATGGAAGCTACGCTCGGAGCGTTATTAACTAATCCAGTCATTTGCGTATCAAACTGCATCGGGATTCCTTTCCTTTTTAGCAGGCTCATTCATCGCTGCTTTTTTGGCTTTAGCCCGAGCAATAGCCGCCTTTATAGCATCTTGTTTTGCTATTTTTTCGGCATCCTCTGTAATTACTTCAGACTTTATGTCAGCTGCCTCCGCTGCTGCTTTCTTTTGCAATAGTGCCTGCTTGTGTTGTTGACGCTTTGCTTCCCGTTCCTCTTTTACTCGTTGCTTACGTAACTCGTTAAACTCAAAACGTTCTCTGGAGCGGCTAGATTTTAAGGTGGTCTGCTGCTGAGATTTAATTTCAGCTTTGGCGAATCTGAAATAATCCACTAGGGGGATATGGCTGGGGCAGACGTAGCCACAAGCACCACATTCAATGCAGTCGGCCAGTTTGTGCTCAGTGACCTTTTCAAAATCATGAGCGCGTGCATGCCAGTATAATTGCTGCGGCAGTAAATTAACCGGACAGACTTCGGCGCACTTATTACACCGTATACAGGGCATCACTGTTTTTTTGGTATCACAAAAACCCGCGGCACTTATCGGATCAATACCTGAGTCCTTAGCTAAAGCCAACGCTTCCTTGGAGGAAACTAAAATGCAGTTGCTTGCTTTAACAATCGGCAACTCATCTGAAGGCATAGCAAAACCCATCATCGGACCACCCATGATCAATCGTTCTGCCTTTGCTGTGTACCCCCCCAGATTTTCAATGATAAAACTAATTGGCGTGCCAATCAGAGCTTCAACATTGCAGCTTTCTTTAATGCCATCACCTGCAACAGTCACAATGCGTGATAACAGCGGTTGATTCAGCACTACGGCCTTATACACTGCATAAGCCGTTGCGATGTTGTGGCACAATACGCCTGACTCAACAGAATGCTGATTTTTTGGGATCTGGATGCCTGTTAGTATATGAGTGAGCTGTCTAGCGTCACCACTGGGATATTGAGTCGGGATAACCCTAAGATCGATTGCCTCCTCCGTTTCAAACAATGCCATTCTCAACGCGGCGATCGCCTGCGGTTTATTATCTTCAATGCCAATCAGGCATTGTGCCGGTTCCAATAGCTGCAATAGTATCTTGATGCCGGTTACAATTTCGCTGGCCCGTTCCCGCATTAAACTATCGTCACAACTTATAAATGGCTCACACTCCGCAGCATTTATAATGAGAGTCATGATTGGTTGCTGCGCGGTTACAGCGAGTTTGACGGCAGTGGGAAAGGCAGCTCCGCCTAAGCCAACTACACCTGCTGATTCGATTCGCCGAAGCAGTACTTGTCTTGTGAGCATCGAACATTCTATTGGCAATGGTTCAGTATCTGTGACTGAGTCAATCCATTCATCTGCTCCGTCCGTTTCAATAATGACACAGACGCCTGACATCCCTGAAGGATGGGGCAAGGGGTGGGCTCTTATATCGCTAACAACTCCAGAACTTGAAGCATGCACAGTTGCACCATACGAAGAACGTCCATAAGTGCTTAACGCCTGTCCCTTTAGCACTTTATCGCCAATATTGACTGTTAACGGCGGCTCTTCACCAATGTGTTGCTGCAAAGGAACAACCAATCTCGGCGGAATCGGCAATGATTTGATTGTGTCTTTGTCAGAGGTGATTTTATGAAACTCAGGATGAACGCCACCCCGCATTTTCCACAGCTTATGAATAAAATGATTCACTGTGTAATACCAATATCGTTACGCTGCGAAAATTTGAAAACATTTTGTGGGTCTGGCGACACCCAGTCATCAAGCGTTACCTTCATAGGAATCATGTCAATACAATCGACAGGACAAGGGGGTAAGCAAAGATCACATCCGGTACATTCATCAGCAATCACAGTATGCATCAGCTTCGCCGCCCCAACGATGGCGTCAACCGGACAAGCTTGTATACATAAGGTACAGCCAATACAGGTTTCCTCACGGATAATTGCAACGGTCGGCACATCAGCTTGTTGCAACTCGCCATCAAGCGGCACTACGTCAACATCTAATAAATCGGCCAGCGCTTGAATGGTCGCTTCACCACCCGGCGGACATTGGTTAATACCTACTTCCTGATTAGCGATTGCTTCAGCATAGGGCCGACAGCCGGGATAGCTACATTGACCACATTGTGTTTGCGGTAATAACCGATCTATCTGATCAACTACCGGATTGCCTTCTACTTTGAATTTTTGCGCTGAATAACCTAGTAATAGCCCAAAAAAAACGGCCATGCCCACCAACACGATAATAGCCATGAGCATAATGTTAAGCCTTGATCAAACCGCTAAAGCCCATAAATGCCAAGGCCATCAAGCCTGCGGTAATCATTGCAATTGCATTTCCCTGAAATGCTTTGGGTACATCTGAAACGGCAATTCTTTCACGCATAGCGGCAAATAGAACCAGCACTAGTGTAAACCCCATCGATGAACCAAAACCATAGAGAGCGGACTGCAGAAAATTATGGCTCTGTTGCACATTTAGCAAGGCAACCCCTAGCACCGCACAGTTGGTGGTGATTAACGGCAGATAAATACCTAAAACATTATGCAACATGGGGCTGGTTTTATGCACAACCAATTCTGTAAAACCAACAATTGCAGCGATCACCAAGATAAAACTAATCGTCCTGAGATATTCCAGCTCAAAAGGCGTTAGCAAAAAATTGTTGATCAGGTAGCTAAGTACTGACGACAACGTCAATACAAACGTGGTTGCCAACCCCATTCCCATAGCTGTTTCAAGTTTACGCGACACGCCCATAAATGGGCAAAGTCCAAGAAACTGGGACAGAACAATATTGTTAACCCAAACGGTGCTGACGATAATCAGCAGATACTCAGTCATTGCAGTAATCTGGCTCTTATAGGAATGGGAGGCATTTTGACATAGGCTGCCTGGTAAGACTAGATTTCTAATGTTGAGTGCATTTTATCCAACATATTTATCCGCTCGTGGTGAAAATTATTGGGGCTCTGCTCAACATGAGTAAACTAGTCCAACATAAATTTTAATAAAAATAATAAGTGAGTACGTATGAGATCCCCCCTTCTCTCATCTGCAACTTTATTGTTAGGTTTACTTTTGCAACCCAATATCACTTTGGCAGAGCAAACTGGCAATATAGACAACGACATCAGATTATTAATTAATGCGCATAAACTGACAGGAAACCCGGCTCAAGGTGTCAATATTCCATCAATCCATTCACCAAAAGCACAGCTAGGTATGAAGCTTTTCTACTCTCGTACCTTAGGTGGAGATCAAAGCACTGCTTGTGTCAGTTGTCACCATCCGCTACTGGGTGGTGGAGATGGTTTATCACTCCCTATTGGTGTGGGAAGCGCTAATCCCAATATCATTGGTCCGAATCGTCGAATGAAAAACAATGGTGATATTACGGTGCCAAGAAATGCTCCGACTACGTTCAATGTTGCGTTATGGAAAAAACATATGTTCCATGATGGTCGTGTTAAAAAACTCGACGAATACTCAATCATGACTCCGGATGTTGCATTAGATACAGCGGATGCCCTAAGCGGTGAAAATCTGGTTCAGGCACAAGCGCGCTTTCCAGTGACTTCGATGGAAGAAATGCGCGGCAGCTTTTTAAATGGAGAGATGAATCAAACCTTGCGTCGCTCGTTAAGTGCACGCTTACATAAAAATTGGGTTAAATCATTTCGCATAGCGTTCAATGACAACCACTCTTCAGTGGCTGACTTAATTACTGAGCAAAACATATCAGAAGCAATTGCTGACTACGAGCGTTCACAGTTATTCGTAAATAACGCTTGGAGAGCCTATGTTGAAGGTGATAAGCAGGCAATTTCTGAGTCGGCAAAACGCGGAGCTTATTTGTTCTTTGCACCAAAGAGTAAAGGTGGCGCTAACTGCGCAAGTTGTCACAGCAGTGACTTCTTTACCGATGAACAATTTTATAATGCCGCGATACCGCCAATTGGTAAAGGTAAGCATAAACATGACGGCGATACGGATATGGATGATCAGGGATGTTATTTGGTTACTAAAAAGCCTGAAGATAAATATCGATTTCGCACGCCCAGTTTATTGAATGTCGAAGTAACCGGCCCTTGGGGGCATAATGGCGCTTATTCCTCACTAGAAGCTGTTACAAAGCACATGCTTAACCCCATAAAAGCAGCTAAAAAGTACACTAAAGCTCATGTAGAGCAAGCGGGTATCGACTTTAGCAAGACTCGTCGTAATACCAAAACCCTGCTTAAAAGCAAAATAGATGTAAAACCCATGCGAGGTGCCACCGAGCAGCATGTAAAAGATCTGGTTGAGTTTATGAAAACACTCACTGACCCTTGCGTAAAAAGCCGCGAATGCTTAAGTCCATGGATTCCGCCAGCGAACAGCAACGACCCGGATGGCAATATGCTACACGGCTTGCGCAAGCGGGGTCAGCGACTCTAGCGACCAGCGAGGCTGCGGGGATATGGTCGCCGGTTCAAACTGGCCGGCGGCTAATCTTAATGCTCCAGCGTAGGCAATCATCGCACCGTTATCTGTACAGAATGCCTGACGTGGGAAAAAAACCTCTTCATCCAGTTCGCCCAATCGCTCTCTCAACCGTTTATTTGCACCCACCCCCCCTGCAATGATCAGACGTTTAAAGCCTGTCTGTTTAAGCGCTCTATCACACTTAATTGCCAGCGTTTCCACTACCGCTTCCTGAAAAGCATAGGCTATGTCAGCTTTCGCTGCTGCAGTACCCGCCGATTTCTGCCACGCTAATAAGGCTGCGGTTTTTAATCCGCTAAAACTAAAATCAAGGCCCGGGCGGTTCACCATGGGTCTGGGAAATTTAATATCGGTAGCCTTACCCTGTTCCGCCAACTTAGCTAGCTCAGGGCCACCTGGGTAGGAAAGCCCTAACATTTTAGCTGTCTTATCAAACGCTTCACCTACTGCGTCGTCTACAGACTCTCCGAGAATGACATACTCACCGATGCCTTTTACCTCAACCAGCAGTGTATGACCACCAGAAACCAACAAAGCAACAAACGGGAACTCTGGTGCATCATCTTCTAACATTGGCGCCAGTAAGTGTCCTTCCATATGATGAACAGCCAGCGCTGGAATACCCAGCCCCCAAGCCAGACTGCGGCCGACCGATGCACCAACCATCAGTGCGCCAATAAGGCCTGGCCCTGAAGTGTAGGCGATACCGTCCAGCTTGTGCATCGTAAGGCCAGTCTCGGTGACACACTCCCGAACCAAAGGCAGTAATTTCCGTATATGATCCCGTGAAGCAAGCTCAGGTACTACACCACCATATTCAGCATGCATTGCCACTTGACTGTATAATTTATCTGCAAGCAATCCTGATTCCGTATCATAGATTGCAACGCCTGTTTCATCACAGGATGACTCGATTCCCAATACAATCATGGTCTTTAATGTACTCCTTCAATCCTGTATGCTGTGGCAAAATATAAACAATGATAAAGTCAGACTCTCTCTATGGACACACAATCTACAAAAGAAATGCCGGTGGGTAAACCGTTATCGTTAACCTCGCGTTATTCCTTAGGCTTTCGTAGTATTCTCATAGGATTTATAGCTATCGCAATGTTAGTTCCGTTGTTTATGGCCAAACAAGTTGTCAGTGACCGGACATTTTATTACCGCACGGCAATTTCTAGTATTGCCAATACATGGGGAACCCAACAAATTATTGCTGGCCCCATCCTCGTTGTCCCTTACACAGAACATATTATAAGTGTTGACACAGTGACCGACGATAAAGGTGAAACAAGGACGGTAAGTCGTGATCTGTTCAACGAAAAAACCCTGATTTTGCTGCCTAAAGACCTCCATGTCGAGTCAGAGATCATCGAGAAACATCGTAAGCGAGGCATTTACGATGCACTAGTTTACAAAGCAGAAGTACAGCTAACAGGACATTTTGATTTAAAAGAACTTCCGGATAACAAGTCTAAACGAATCAAAGTTCAATGGAAAAATGCCTGGTTAGCCGTTGGTTTAAGCGATACTAAAGCGATTGATGAAACCTTGCCGTTACGCTGGGGTAAAGACGCCAATTCACCATTAAAACCCGGGACTTTACTGACAGATTTATTGCCACAAGGCTTCCATGCCAAAATGAAGGATCTGGATCGCGACTTGGTGCTGCCTGAATTCAGAATAAAATTCAGCGTTAATGGTAGCGAAGGCCTTAGCTTTGCGCCGGTTGGAGAAACGACCACTGCTAACATCGAATCTGGCTGGCCGCATCCCAGTTTTATTGGTGATATACCACCAACTAAATCAGATATATCCGCAAACGGCTTTAAAGCAGAATGGCGCATTCCTAACATCGCCAGAAACTATCCGCAGACCTGGCTGTTAAACGAAGGCAAGCATGATCTGTATGGCCTCAAGTCGGGTGTAAAACTATTCACTCCGGTTTCTTTGTACGCGAAAATTGAGCGAGCAGTTAAATACGGCGTTTTGTTTATTGGGTTAACCTTCCTCACTTTTCTGATTTTCGAAATAACGACGAAGACCCGCTTTCATGTTATCCAATACGGCCTGATAGGATTGGCACTTAGCATGTTCTACATCATATTGCTGTCGCTGTCAGAGCAAATAGCATTCCGTATGGCCTATCTTTATGCCGCTACCGCCACAGTGAGCATAATCACACTCTATACCATCTCCATACTTAAGAGTTTTGGCCGTGTAATGCTTATTCTGCTGTTCCTGAGCGGCTTGTACGCAGTGCTCTACTTCATACTCCAAATGGAAGATTACGCGTTACTTGCTGGCGCAGGAACCATGATGCTGATTATCATGGTATTGATGTTTGCAACGAGAAATCTAGAATACGATAGCTAGTTAGGAGCAACAACCGATCTTAAGCATTCTTTATATTCCTCAGAAAATCAGCCACATCATTGTCATGGAAACGACGAGGAAGAGCACCGTCATGATACTACCGGCTTTGATAAAGTCGGCAACCCGATAACCTGCTGGTCCCATGATCAAAGCATTGACTTGATGAGTTGGAATCAAAAATGAGTTTGAAGTAGCAATAGCAACGGTTAAGGCATAAACCGCAGGGTCTGCCCCTACGCCAATAGCGATGTTGACGGCTAGTGGCACTAGCAGCACAGTTGCCCCTACATTAGACATAACTAATGTGAAGAATGTTGCTAAGATTGCAATCGACACCTGAATAATAATAGGTGGCATATCACCTACCACACCGAGGGTTAACTTGGCGATCCAGGCAGCGGTGCCCGAGCTTTCAACGGCCATTCCTAGTGGTATCAAACTGGCTAATAGAAATACGGTTTTCCAGGATACTGCCTGATAGGCCTCGTCCATGCGTAGCACGCCACTTAAGATCATTCCAAGCGCACCGGTCAATAAAGCGATCGACAGACGAATATCACTAAACAGCACCAAACCCAACGCAATTGCAAAGAAGACTCCCGCCCAAACGACCTTTTGAGGTCTAAGATCTTCATGTGGGAATTGGGTTGAGACGACCACGAAATTCGGGTCTTTCTCCAGTCTGGCAAGCGTAGGCCAAGTAGAATGTACTACCATGGTGTCGCCAGATTGCAATGGAATTCTCCGGATGTCTTCACCTTCGCGCATGGTTGAGCCGGCTCGGTGTAGACCTACCATAGCGATACCATAGACCTTACGCATCCAGACATCACGCGCACTTTTGCCAACCAATGTTGAACTAGGTGGAATTACCACCTCGGCCATGCCCGATTTTTCAGATGAAAGTTCATCCGAGAACACCTTAATTTCTTTGTGCTTCCAAAGATGGTATTTTTCCACAAACGCATCAAGGTCATCGGGTGAAGCCACCACGCCTAACACCATATTGGGTTCAAAGTCTGTATCGCGATCCAGTGCACCCGGGCCTAATTTAATTCGATTACCACTTTTTGAGGCAACAATTCGCACTCGGTAATCAGTTTCTACATCATCCAGATGTTTATTGATTAATTCACAATTCGGTGGGATGACGACTTCGAATACATCGTAGTTGATACCGTAGACATCTTGAAAATACTGTAGCGTACCATTGCCAGTTTCAGTTTCTTTGCTTTTTGATACCGGTAAAACATGGCGACCCAAAAAAACAAAGTAGAGAATGCCGGTCAGCACTAGCGCCAGACCGATAGGTGTGACATCAAACAAGCCAAAGGACTGCATTTTTTGCGCCCCTTCAAGCGTTTCATTCGAGGTCTCGATCAGATCATTCAGAAGAATCAATGGAGAGGAGCCAACCATAGTGACCGTACCACCCAGAATGGCACAAAACCCCATCGGCATCAGCAAACGTGACATGGGCAATCCGGATCGTGAAGAGATTCTGGAGACTACGGGTAAAAATAAAGCAGCGGCGCCAACATTTTGCATAAACGACGAGATGATTCCAACGGTGCTGGAAATTATTGGAATAATACGGGTTTCACTCGTGCCTCCCACCTTAAGAATAAAACTGGCTACTTTACTCATCACCCCCGTTTTATCGAGCCCGGCACCAATGATCATAACAGCGATGATCGACATAACGGCGTTACTTGAGAAACCATTAAATAGTTTGTTAGTGTCGACCAATCCTTTTTCCAACCCCATCATTGGGGCTAGCAATGAAGTCAGGCCTAGCAATACCATGATCGATACTGCGGCTACATCGACGTCCACAATTTCAAATACAAATAAGTAAATGGTA
>CALAJG010000086.1 GCA_937923375.1 uncultured Leucothrix sp. | reverse complement strand
AGACTGTTCCGCGATAGCATGCCATTGGATATTTTGAAACTGTGTTAGCGTTATTCCTGCTGGCGGCGTTGTAGGTAACGCTTCAAACAGCCATCCTTCCAGACTGAGGACTTCCGGTGAAATTCCTAGGAGTGACGTGATAGCGAAAAAGCAAAGTGTCGTGGCAAGCATCGTGGCAGGAATTAATAAGGCATGTTTGATATAGAGGCTCAGGCCGTACATGAGTAGCGCCAACAATACGGAAGGCAACCAACGAATCAGGGCCTGAAACTCCAGAAGCGAGTATCCAGAAGAATCACCCAATGCGTTGTTAATTCCGCCTAAGACTAACAAGCAACCGGTTGCACCAAGGAATCCCGCTAATACAGGGTAGGGCAATAAACGGACTAGCCTTCCAAGCTTGAAGATGCCTAGTAGGTAGAAAAAGGTTCCAGTAACAACCGAGGCCAGGCCAATGGTGACAATAACCGTGGCAAAAACGGTGTCGGCTGATGCATCAGTTGATACCTTTCTAACAATCTCTGCAGTAGCTATCACTAGTATTGCGGTTGGGACATCTTGGGGTATCGAGATGCATCCTTTCCATGATCCCATGCTGCTAATAATTGTCATGGAGATCACGCTACCAGCCATAAGGAAAATCGCCGCTTGGCCCAGGTAAGGAGCTAATGAACCAGTGAAAACTAACGTTAACATGGCAATCCACCAGGGCGTCTCAACCAGGCTAATGGTGATGCTGTTGAGGATTGTGTCTAATAAAGTTGGTTTGTGAGAAGTAGATTTGCTTTGTGCAACACAAGCGCTGGTTGACGGTAGGGTGCTTGGCGCAGCGTAGCTAGTGATTGTATTGCTCTGGCCCATCTCAGTATCTCCATAAACGATGAAACCAGTTTATGGAGCAGCTACTTTTGGGTCATAAGGAAGTGGTAAAGATTTGGTAAAGGTTATTGGTTTTCAACTGATGGCCATGCTCTGGGAGCATGGCCATCTTTGTTTCTTTTTAAGGATTGCTTAACGTATGGGTGAGTAAGGTACCAAACGTTTTTGGCAATGAAAGACCCAGTTTCCAGTTCGCATCTCGTGTCGCAAAGGAAATAGATACCTTATTGCCCATTTGAGGTAAGTTTTCCTTTGGAATGGCAATCTCGAATACTTTATGTTGATTACTAACAAACTCATTAAAGCCTATATCTTCTCTGCCTTCTGCAAGCTCTATTTCTGCACTTGCATAATCCCAAGACCATTGGTGCTGATTAAGGCCACCAAGGAAGGTGCTGAACCGACCATTTTCAATGAGGTAATCAGCGCCACCATTCTGTAACTTATGGCCGGTACTAGAATTATCGTCTGCATCTATAAATAGCTGCCAGTGCACATTAGAAGGCGCAATAATTGACTTGGCTAAGATATAGAGATAGTCCTTATCATCGGCTATAGTCAGTTCACCATTCCACGCCTCAAAAACTCGCGTAGTGTCTGTAAATATCCGCCAGTCATTTGAATTACCATCGATTGTAATGCTGCCAGTCACCGGCAGTTTTACCGTTAGGTTTCTTAAGGCTGAGCTCGATTTTCCTTGACTGTCAGTGACGCTGTAAACAATTAAATACTCACCGGGGATAGAAGTATCTATGTCTGCCCCGTCAATCAGAGAGTTTTCTCTTAAATTGCGGTGCTGAATAGTAATCTTTGAAGAGATATCGCCATCTTCCACATCAGTCGCTGTAGCACCGGCATCACTCCATTGTTCACCAACGGTAATCGTTTCACTAGGTGAGTTAGCCGTTATAATTGGAGGATGATTGGTTTCACAAAATGTGGTTGTTTGTTTGAGCATGCTGTTCGCAACAGGAAAGAACGTTTCAATACTCCAGTTTCGGTCCAATACAATTGCACCAACATTAAATGTTCCGCAAATTCCCTTGTTATAAGCATCTATTGAAAACTGTAAAGCGCCATTAGTTGGGAATTTTTCTGACAAGAAATTTGGCGATTCGCTTTGGAGCTGCCAGCTCCAACTACTGTCATTGGCTGTTGATTTAAAGATATGACCGTTTTGTATGATGTAATCAACACCACTTAGATTGCTCCAGGCGTTATATTTAAATTGATAGCCAGTGTCTGGGTTATTATCACTGTCGATGTGGATTTGCCAAAATTTATTGCTTAAATCGCCCAAGCCATTGGTGTAAAAATAGAGTTCATTAATGAAACGGTTAGACTGAGTTGAGAGCTCAACAGGAATACTTCTGGCCTCAATCGATGAAGTAGCAGAGCTCTCCCAGTTTCTCGCGGTGAGTTGTATGGGAGCAGAGGGCTGCTCAGTGGTTACCAGGGAAGTGCCTGTGTCTTGGTCTGTACCGCCACCGCAAGCGGCTAAAAATAATGAAAAAATCGCTAATGGCACTACCTTCGCATTGGCTTTATTATGGTTCATTGTTAATCCTTTAGTTATTTCTGTGTGTTGCACCGAGCTGCTACAACAAACTTAACAAAGATAAATACAAGATTTTTTTCAATTCGTGACTGCCAGCATTAATTGAGTGACGAGTGGCTCGTTATTGATTTATACATTAAATGTCCCTAGTGGGCGGTTGTGCCAAAAAGTTTATACTGTCAGGAATCCGACAGGGGCAAGCAAACTATGGCTGTAAAGATCAAAAGTAATCAACAGTACTACTCACAGAACTTCAACCACCTCTCGATGGTTGAACAAAAAATTGAAGGTGTTGAATTCGAAGACTGCTCATTTACCGAGTGTGATTTTACGGAAGCCACCTTTAGAAAATGCCGCTTCATCGAATGTGTGTTTTCCGACTGTAACTTAAGCGTCATGAAAATTGGCCAGTCTCAGTTCACTGATGTCTCGTTTGAGCAATGCAAGCTGATTGGGGTTAATTGGACGCGAGCGATGTGGTCGCAACTTAGGCTGGCTGCGTCACTATCGTTTAAAAACTGTGTGATGAATGACTCTTCTTTTTTCGACCTTAACTTAGATGAATTAAACCTAATCGAATGCAAAGCGCACGATGTCGATTTCAGGAATGGCAGCTTCAGTAACGCAAACTTTACCCATACCGATTTTACTGGAAGCCTGTTTGGCAAAACGGATCTTTCAGGCGCTGACTTCACCGAAGCGGTTAACTATGATATCGATATTTTTGATAATAAAATTGATAAGGCAAAGTTCACGCGTTACGAAGCGGTGCGCCTGTTAAATTGTTTGGATGTAAAGTTGCTGGATTAGAAATTAACAAGGCTTTTGGTGTAAAGTGTGACAACACATTACTACTATGAAGAAAGGTTGGATTGGCATATGGAAATTAGCGGCAAAAAAGCACTCGTATTTGGTGGAACCTCCGGAATTGGCTTGGCAACGGTACAGCGATTATCTGACCTAGGTGCAGAAGTTATTGCCATCGGTCGCCATCCAGAAAAACTGACCGATATCCCCGCCAATACAACCGTCAAAAAATGTGATGTATTGGATCGTGAAGCACTGCAAGCCTTATATGCGGAGTGTGCACCCTTCGATATTTTAGTGAGCGCAGCAACGGGCGGCGATCGTGCAATTGGCCCATTTGCAGAAATGGATATGGATGGCTATCAGGCCTCCTTCGCTAAACTCTGGGGCTATAGTAATGTAGTGCGTTTTGGCTTGGAGCACTTGCCGGATACCGGTGCGATCGTATTGGTTAGCGGCTCACCCGCACGTCATTGTAATCCGGGGCAAATTGCAATTTCATCGGTTGGTGGTGCGGTTGAGGCACTGGTGCGCGGTGTTGCAAAAGAAATTGTACCCATACGAATTAATGCGATGTCTCCCGGTTTGGTTGATACCCC
>CALAJG010000085.1 GCA_937923375.1 uncultured Leucothrix sp. | reverse complement strand
ACCATCAAAAAATACCGCCCCGGGTGCAGGCGGGTTTGATACCACCAGCCGATTAGACACAGTGACACTAACACTATCCGTCGCAGTGAAACCCTGGTCATCCATCACCGTCAACTCGAACACCAATACCTCAAACTCGTCCGATGTCGGCACATTGGGCGCAGTAAAACTGGGATTTGCTGCGGAGCTGTCTGATAAAACAACCGTCGTGCCCTGGGTTTGTACCCAGGCATAACTGACCGTCCCCTCGGCATCTGCCCCGGAACCAGACAGGGCAACGATAGTCGCTTGGTTGACATTCTGGTCGGTACCCGCATCCACAGTGGGCAACTGGTTTGAAGTATCGGTGTTGTTATCATCATGGTCATTGCAACTTGCCAACAAACACGCTGCCAAAGCCAATCCTAATACACTGTTTTTTTTCATGTTGTTATCCTATTGTTATGCCGGAGCGGCCAGTATGGCCATCATGAGGGTGGCTATGGGCAGCGTATTTTTCATTAGGGATTTCCTTTCTTGTTTCAATAAATAAAATGTTGTTATTTATGAAACGATGCTGAGCTGGAAACCCTTCGTATTATTTTCTATTTTTCCAGTTCACGCGCCAGGTCTTCAATCGCCAGCACAAGCTGAGCATTCTTTATCGGTCTTTGTTGTACCCATTGCTGAATCCACTCCTGTTGTACTTCGGGTGGCAGTTCTTTCATAGCAGCAAGCATCGCACTTTGTAGCTGGGTTATCGTTACATTCAAGTTAACTCTGGCTTGTGTGAGTGCCTGCTCCAGTGCGGCACTGTCCGGTTCGGTTTGCTGTGATAAACGGTTAACCGTCTGACGCCCACTCACAAACTGTTGCAGGCCGTTTAACAACTCCTCTTCATTATCCTGCAGGTGTTTCAGAAAAGCCGGGCGTGCCGCTTCCGGAACTGTCTGCATCGTGCGCGTTAATAGTGAGCCAGCCGTAAGTCGGTTTTTGATCAACTGACTACCCGCCCAGCTGATAAAGAAGACATTCAGCAGCAGAGAACCAATCAGGACGAAGCGCTTCATACGCCTACTCATAATGCGATTCCATTGAGGTCGGGTGTGCCGTAGAGCAATGCGGTCAACAGATCTTGTTCCGGGAGCACCGCCAGCAAATCCAGTGAACCGGCCAGTATGCCAACTACTGAAGCAGCCGTTGCCAGTAGTGGATACAGCCAGCGGTTTTCCTGCCCTGACTCATCTGTGCGTTCATGCCCGGCGAGATTGATCGCTGAAGGAAATTGTTGCGGAATACGCCGCAGTTTTTCCTGTAGAGCGTGCGAGGGTTTATCACCCGGTAGGTCTTGCTGCAACCATTGTTCAAGTTGCTCGTCGGTAGGAGTGGGAGTGATTCTATCTTTCATTTGATTCACCTAAATTTTGTTTTAGCCGGGATTTAGCGCGCGCCAACAAGGATTCAAACGCCTTAAGCTGTAAATCCATTACCTGTGCGGCTGCCTTATTGGACAGACCGGTCTGATAAACCAGCGCGACGGCGGTACGTTGATCGATTTTCAGCAGGCCCAGCGCCTGTTGAAACTGTACCTGTTGTTGCTGATGCTCGAAAACAGCGGCGATTTGCTGCGGTGCTTCCGGCTCATCCTCCACCCCTAACGGTTCATTGTAACGGTGGGACGCGCTGCGCAGTACGTCCAGTGACCGGTTGCGGACAATCTGATACAACCAGGTACTGAATTTACCTTGCGCGGGTTGCCACTGACCAGCCTGCTGCCAGACCTTAATAAAGCAATCCTGCACAATATCCTCGGCCAGCTCCGTTTGTTGCACCATTCGATAAGCTAATCTATACGCCAGCTTATGATAACGGATAACCAGCTGATCGAAGGCGATACGCTCACCGCGAAGCACTGCCTGCACCAGTGCAGCGTCATTATCCTCCGAGTCATCATCGCGACTACGTAATAGCTTAGCGATGACTTTTAGTGCATTAGGCATAGGGTTTTATCAGCTTAGACGGACTGTATAACGCGGTTCAGCTGAGCTATCCGCCGCTTCCCGTAGCGGATCATGGCACCAAACTGAATACTGAGCGGATTATAGCCAATGAAGCCATCCGTTGTGCCGTACTGCACTTGTTCGGTTTCAGCCTGATAAGTGCCGAACAGGCGATCCCAGAATATAAATACTCCTGAGTAATTCTTATCAATATAGATTGGATTGCAGCCATGATGTACGCGGTGTGCCGAAGCGGTGTTTAGCAATTTACCTTCAAACCAGCCCATACGCGGCAAAAACTCGGTATGCAGAAACAGCTGATACAGCAAACCCAGTACCAGCGAACCAAACACGTACTCAGCTGGGAGGCCGATGATAATCAGCGGCAGGTAGAATAACGGCCCGATAAACTTGCCGACCCAGTTGAGGCGAACAGCGGTGGTAAAATTCATTGCCTGACTGGAATGATGGGTATGGTGCATCGACCACAGGAACGGGGTCTCGTGACTCAGGCGGTGATACCAGTAATAGACAAAGTCGGTGGCGACAAAGACTATCGCAAACGTCAGCAGACTTTTTTCCGGACTGAATAGTTGCATTGGTGTGATGAGCGTAATCAGCCAGACCGTCCAAGCAAGGGTAGCAGTCTTGAGCACGGTATTAGAAAAAATCATGATCCCAATATTGCTCAGACTGTCTTTAACGATAAATACATCCCGTTGCTTCTTGCGCGCGACGATGATTTCAATCACCAGGAGTATCAGGAAGATTCCCGGTACTATTAATTGCAGGTTTTGCATTTCCATTTATCGTTTCCTGTTAATAACTCATGCTCTGTTATTTATGAAACGAGGCTGAGGTGGAAACCCTTCGTTTTATTTTTGAATATCCTGACTACCTTTGCGCTTACCTCGCCGCAACAGCTTAAAGATAGTAAACGAGGTTCGTGGCAAATAGGTATAGCGCGTTCGCTCGGTCAACGTCGGCCTTGCTAGCATTCGCGTCAGGCTGAATACCACCAAGATCAAATGAGCCAGCGCAATAAAGGCAAACAGTGCAGATGGGCCATACAAGTCAATCAGTGTTGATGTGACATAAGGCGCGAATATCGCTCCAATGCCGTAGATGAACATCAACGAGGCATTTACCTCGACTGATTTATCGGCGTCTGTGAAGTCATTAGTGTGCGCGGAAGCCACGGAAAAGATCGGGAAGGTAGCGATACCAAACAGCACTGCACCAATGAAGATGGCGTAAAAGTTTCCTGAGCCCGTCATCACAACACCACCGCAGACCAAAACGCTTAATGCTGATAGACCAATTAACACCCAACGTCGATCAAAGCGGTCAGCCAACCACCCCACGGGGAATTGGGCAATCGCACCACCGATTAATACCGTCGCCAGAAAGTAACCGATTTGTTGATTACTCAGGCCTACCTCTTGCCCATAAATGGGGCCAACCATGCGAAAAGAAGATGCGGTCAATCCTGCGATCATCACTCCTGCTGCTCCCAAAGGAGATGTAAGTGCAGTTTGCAAAGGTCGCAATCGAGGTGCTTCAGGTGTTGGCGGTTGAGTATTAGTTGTTAACGCCAGAGGCAGTAAACAAGCGCAACACATAATGCCTATTAAGTTGTAAGAGACATACGACGCTGGCTCCAAAATACCAATCATCAACTGCGCAACGGAAGACGCACCGATATCCACCACACGGTAAAAACCCATCACCTTGCCACGGTTTTGGTTGGTCAACATGGCTTGCATCCACGATTCGATTACCGTGTAACAGCCTGCAATGCACAAGCCGCTTAATATCCGCAGTAACGTCCAGATTGTCGCATCCGGGATCAAGGGATGCGCAATTGCACCCATAGCGCCACAGGCTGCAAATACCGCAAAGGAACGTGCGTGCCCCACCGCACCCATAATGCGTGGTGCCCACCAGCAGCCCACAAAGAAACCAAGGAAATGCGCCGATCCTAACAAGCCAATTTCAGGCTTACTGAACTCCAACTTTGAACCGGATAGCACATCCAGTGGGCCAATCGCTCCAGAGCTAAGCTGGAGCAACATCACGGAGAGAAACAAAGGGACAAACGTCAGCAAAACGCGCATCGTTGATTACGTTGGAGTTATTTTTAGTAGCCAGCATAGTAGTGAAAACCGCCCCAGAATACTATCTCTGCGGTATGAAAAAAGCCCTGAATAAGCAACGTTATTCAGGGCTTTACGCAACGGCTAAGCAGGGACAGGTATTAGAACATGCCGTTGTCATGCGCTTGCTTTTCTGGAATGCTCTGTACTACGTCCCAATGCTCAACAATCAAACCTTCTTGCACGCGAAAAAGGTCATAAAACGCCGTGGGCTGACCGCCGAACTCTCCTTCACTCTGAGTAAATACGAAATTTCCTTCGGCAACCACGTTATGAATTTTGTTGTATGCAAATGAAATTTTATTTTTAGCTAAATAGCCCATGAACTGACCCAAACCTTCGAGCCCGTCGGCAACGTTTGGATTATGCTGGTGATAAACTTTGCCGATGTAACTGCTTAGCTTTTCACCTTTTCCATT
>CALAJG010000084.1 GCA_937923375.1 uncultured Leucothrix sp. | reverse complement strand
CTCCTGTAACGGTGATAGAACGAAGTACCGCCGTTGATATGTCTTGGTGTGATGAAACGACGACGATAATTAGACCAACTTGGCCCAACGCTCCTTTTAGTTCTCTTTACTGGATTAGCATCTTTATAAGCTTGCTTGCGTAACCAAGGTGTTGCCTCGGCCCGGCTTAACACACCAGCAACATAAGACGCATCAAAACCATGTCGGGATGTCATCATCCGCACAAAGGCTTCAGCACGTGGGTTGCCAGCAAAATCACCAGTAATACGACTTTGAGAATAGTTAGTCGTTGGTCTTCTTAAAACAGTATTGCTAACCCGAGGCTTATAGCTAGCTTGCTGGACCCTTGCTTGCTGTTGTCTTGCCTGAGCTTGTTGAACCCTTGCTTGTTGTTGCTGCGCTTGTTGAGCCTGCCATATTCTGGCTTGTTGCATTTTAGCCTGCTGGGCTCTCGATTGTTGTTGCTGTGCTTGCTGGACTCTGGCGCGCTGCTGCTGTTGCTGTTGAGCTCTGGCAAGTTGCATCTGAGCCTGCTGGGCTCTTGCCTGCTGTTGCTGCGCCTTCGCTCGCTGATCCTTTTCCCACTTCAACCGATAGCTAAGTGCTTTCTGCTCTTGCTGCCATTGAGCTCTTGCTTTTTGTTGGGCTTGCGCTTCTTGTTGCGCTCTTATCTGGCGTAATTTCGCATTTTGGGCCTGAGATCTTGAATTACGGGTAGGTACCTTTGCTGGACGAAAGATTGGCTCACCCGCCACCATTGCTGCACTTGCTCTTGGCAAAGATGGCCGCCTTAGCGCCGGATTTTCTCGTGGAAACGATTGTTGCACTACTTTTGGTGAAGGACTGGACGAAGCCTTCCTTCTTAAAGTCGACGCTCTACTTTTAGTGACTTGCCTAGATACTTTGGTAGCAGGTTTAGGTGCAGAATGCACCGCCACCACTATAGGCTTTGGAGGCACATAGTTCTTTTTAGGCGTGTAGACGGGTTTACGAGAATAGACTGTTTTAGGCTGACGGCTTGTAAGCTTTTTGCGGGTCATCGATGTTGGTGAAACTACTGATTTAGCTACAGTCTTAGGCGCAATTGAAACAACCTCGGTCTGTTCAATCTTGACTTGCTCGACTGGTCGAGCATCCGCGATCACATTAGGTGTTTTTTGCTTTGTTGAGGCCTGAAGATCAACTGAAACTTGTTTTTTCACTTCTGGAGTACTACTGCATGCCCCTATCAACACCGCGATCGATGCTAAGCAAGCCGTTTTAAAATATCTACGTTTATTTTTCATTGAAATCCAACCTGATAATTAGACTATTATTTTTTCTTAGTATTTACTGAAAGCAAGCGAATCGACACCATCGCGAGGAAGCACAGCAGGCACACCTTACTTAATTTTATTTCATGATTCCAGTTAAAGTGTGGCATTACCTGTCAGTTTTACAATACAAACCCTCCACCATGGTATCAGCAAGTTGCTTGAGTTTAGCTTAATAGCCTTGACCTAATTTTTTAAAGCCAAAATAGAGACAACAATAATAATTAAAGCAGAGCTACCCAACAGTTGAATTAATAGTGGCTCCCGAGATCTTGTTGAGCTTTGATAACTTTTCAATGCAGTAACTTGAACAAAGCACTGCCAAGTAAATCCCATAAAGTATGGAATAGCTAGTTGCATATTCCCTTTGACAACCGCACTGATTATGAACTGACCGATTAAATAAAATCCCAGAACAATGCCAGTTAGCCAAAGGAACCAAAAGAACAAGCGAGCAGAGTGCGAATTACCCATATCCGACATCATTAATACCCCCAATTTTACGTATACTCTCACCATTATTTACGTGGAATATTTTTAGTATGACTCAATCAACACAAATTAATTCTGATGCTGTTCAAGAATTACTCGAGATAATGAGCCAACTACGCGACCCCATCAACGGTTGCCCATGGGACCTAAAGCAAACCTGGCAGAGCTTGTTTTCGTTTACCTTGGAAGAAGTATATGAAGTGGGCGCTGCGATAGATGCTAATCAACCTGCAGAGCTTTGCGATGAATTGGGAGATTTATTGTTTCAAATCGTTTTTTATTCCCAGATCGCGAAGGAGCAAGGCCAATTTGATCTTAACACAGTTGCCGAATCAATCTGTAAAAAAATGATAAGACGCCATCCTCATGTATTTTCAGCAAAAAAATACGCAACTGAGGCTGAACAAAAAGCTGATTGGGAAGCGATCAAGCAGCGAGAAAGAGAGCAAAAAACCGGATCAAAGTCGGACTCAGTTAATCAAAATCACTTTGCAGACATTTTACAAAATCAGCCTGCCTTAATGCGCTCAGTAAAACTTAAAAAACGCGCAGCAATGTTCGGTTTTGACTGGCATGATTGGCAGCCAGTTGCTGAGAAAGTTCGTGAAGAGCTAGAAGAAGTCATCGAATCCATCAATAACAATCAGGGTAAACAACGTGTTGAGGAAGAAGTGGGGGATTTATTATTAAGTGTTGCTAATCTGGCTAACCAGTTAAAAGTTGAGCCGGAGAACGCTTTACGTAAAGCCAACAACAAGTTTGAAAGACGGGTTAATCGTCTGCGTGAGATTCTTCAAATCAACGAAGATGATAGCGATTTTGATGATGAAACACTAGATCAGGCATGGCAACAAGTGAAAGCTGAAGAAAGAATTAATAATAATCATTCACTGTGAATTTGTTCATTAGCAGCATCTAGCGTGGCTTGAGCTATCTTATCGTGGTTTTTCGCATAAAAATATCCACCTAGGTAAAGCCCAAAACTCAGCACAATAATGACAATGCCATAGGCACGCTCTGAAGGTTCGATAACGTGCCAAACACCCACCAAAAAGTAGAAAAAGGCGACGACCATCAACGCAACATGCGTGCCGCGTTTGCCATATAAAATACCTCGTACGAAAAACAACAAAGGAACGCAAAAAATGGCTATTTCTAGTGAACGAGGCATCTGCTGATCAGTTGTAAGCCAACCGTTCCAAACGATAATCGTTATCACTAAACCAAATAGTGACAACAGCGTCAGTAGATAAGAGGAGGTAATTGCCTTCATTATTTTAATCTTACCGCAAGCTCAGCAACTCGTTTGCCTAGCGCCAATGAAATAGTATGTTCGTCATCACTAATGCGGTTCTGATTGTCCACACCGGCAACATGCGAAGCCCCGTAAGGCGTCCCACCGGACTCTGTTGTCATCACTGCTGAGGTACTGTAAGGCACACCTGCAATCAGCATGCCATGATGTAATAAAGGCAGCATCATAGACAGTAAGGTTGCTTCCTGCCCGCCATGCATACTAGAGGTCGAGGTAAAGGCAGCTGCGGGTTTACCGATCAAACTACCCGATATCCACTGTGGAGATGTCTGCTCCAAAAAATA